>SHYI01000025.1 GCA_009692905.1 Chloroflexota bacterium | reverse complement strand
AAAGCCCACACCCCTGTGGGCGGCGTACTTGCACCACTCTCCTACCCAGCGGTGCTTCTTGAGGTGCTGCTACCGGTGCGAAAGGCTGTTCAGTGGGCAGCGCCAGAATCCGACACGCTGATCAACGTTCCAACTGATCCGGTTGCAGTCGCAAAGATCAACGCGCGCACACGCTGGGAGGAGGGGAACCTTGAACGCGAGGCGCGCATGGCCGCTGCAAAACCGGTGGTGCCAAAGGCCGATCCGAATCGGCCAGACGCGCAGACACGACCGTATGAGCCAATTGACACCGCAGCACAGGCGGTGATTGATGCGCGCCGCCCAAGTACACGAAGTGGGGCGGAGGCACGTGCGCGAGGGAAGGCTCAACCGCCACCGGCGCGCGACCAGCGCACAAGCGATGCAGTGCGAGCGGCGCAAGAGACTGCGCGCGCGGAGGCGCGACTGCGCGCAGAGCATCGCAGCGCAGCAGAGCCACGAGTTGAGCGATCGTGGCGAGAGCGCGCCGCAACGTCAACGTCGTTCTGGCAGCGCGCCGCTGCGCGCATCGCAAACGAGATTGAGCGCCGAGCACCATGGCTAACAGTCACCCCAGCTGAGCCAACGCTCCGCGCAGCGACGGGGAGCGACGAGCAGGCAGAGCACGAAGTTCAGCGCACACGTCGACGCCGCTCAGCCGCAATCCTTCTCGCCGCGGTGTTGGTCGCCGGGGTCGGCGGCGCAACTGCACTCGTGTTAAACGGATCAACTCCGGAGCTGGACGCTGCGGCGAAGGCCCGCGAGGCGCTACGAAGCGCGGAGATCGGTATCGGCGAAGCGCTTGATTCCCAGACCAACCTTCTTGTGAACGATCCAGCGCGCGCGAAGAGCCTCCTGCTCACCGCCGTTGCCAACCTGAATCTTGCAGAGACTGGAGGCGGCCCGCTCGCCCGAATCACGACGCTACGAACACAGGCGACAGAGACGCTCAATGAGATTTTCCTGGTGAGCAACACGGCCCCGATCGAGCTCTTCGACTTTGAGGCGGCGGGCGCAACAGTTGAGATCCAGGCGATCGTCCAGGGGCCAGACGGCCTGCCGTATGTCATCGACAAGGTGACGGGCGCGGTATACCGAATTGATGCCGAGCGCGGCCGTGCAACCGTTGTGTACCAGCCAGGGTTTGACCTCTACGGCACGCGCACTGGGCGCGCACTCCTCATCACCGCCTCTGGGCCTGACCTCGTGGTGTTTGATGCCTCCTCCAACCTCTGGCGCTGGCGCCCCTCCGACGGAGCCGGCAAGGGGACGCTGGTCAAGCTTCGCGTCCGCGACGGCGAGCTGTGGGGGAGCGACGTCAAGGCGATTGTTGGATTCGCAGCCGACCCAGGGACTGGGCTCTACCGCCTCTATGTCGTTGACCCCTCAGCGCGTCAGATCTTGCGGTACCAGCCAGCCCCCGACGGCACGGGCTACCCCGCCGCCCCAACGGCGTATCTGATCAACCCGATGTCGCTGGGCACCATGACGGGCATCGCGATCGACGGTGATGTCTATATGACGAGCGGCGGTGCGCTGCGCCGCTACTCAGGCGGTGCGCCAGACGAGTGGACCCCAGCAGAGATTGGCGACGAGCTACTGCGGCCCCTGCTTACCCCAACGGTCGTGATGTCCGCGGGGGCGAGCAGAACAGGGATCATCTACGTCTGGGATAGCAGCGCACGCCGAGTGATCGCGTACAGCAAGGCGTCGTCCGGCGCCATGCTCGCGCAGTACGTCATTAGTGATCAAGCCGACCAAATCGGTGAGATTCTCGGCGGATACATCCTCCCCGCATCTGATGGCGGGGCACCAACGTTTGTCTGGGCTGAGGCGGGACGTGTTCGTAGCGCCGTCCTTGGGAAACCGATTACACAAGAGCCAGGGGCGAGCGTTGGCCCAACTCCTGATCCTGTTATCGAGACCCCGATTCCAACGCCGTAAGCGTGCGATCATAGAGCGATGGAACTACGACGCGCGGTGGTTGAGGGGGTGCGCATCCAGATGATCTCTGGGACGCACGTGCTACTCCTACGCGACGCCGAAGAGGCACGCTACCTGCCGATTCCGATTGGGCCCAACGAGGCCAGCGCCATCGCCTATCACCTTCAGGGGATCACACCAGAACGACCACTCACGCATGACACTGCACTCCGCGCCATTCGCGCCCTAGGGGCGACACTGCGCGAGGTGCGCATCATTGAAGTCCGTGAAGAGACGTTCCGCGCGCGGATGGTGATGGTTGCCCCAAGCGGCGAAGAGGCCGAGCTCGATGCGCGGCCGAGTGATGCAGTCGCTCTCGCGCTACGCGCCGAGGCGCCAATCTTTATCTCAGCAGAACTGCTTTCAGCCGAAGGGATCGTTCCAGAGGCCGCTGAAGAGGAGCGGCTCTCACTCTTTCGTGACTTCGTTAACTCGCTCGACGGCGAGGAGCCACCGGCAGCGCGCTAGCGCTCATCGTTCAACAGCGCGCGCCCCCGCGAAAGCGTTCGAGACCGGTTCACCCAGAGCCCAATGCGTAGCGACCAGAAGTCGCGCACAGCTCGCGTAATAACCGAGAGGCGCGCCCCCGTAGGTGAGCCAGCGGTACGCGGATAGTGCGGCACGCCAACCTCAAGGATGTTCACGCCAGCGAGTCGCAAACGAATCAGTAGCTCTGCAGAGAAGAAGGCGCCGTCAGAGTGCACGATGATTCCACGCAGTGCATCGCGATGGAATAGTTTTGCAGCGCAGTCAACGTCGCGGACACGAAGCCCGAACCAGATGCGATTGGCAATGCGATACAGGGTGGCGTAGATGAGACGCAGTGGCGGATCGGCACGCTGCATGCGATACCCAATGACAACCGGCGAGCGTGTCGCCTCGGCACACTCGACAAGGCGCGCAAGGTCAGCGACACGGAACTGGCGGTCGCCGTCGGTGTAGGCAAGGTGCTCATACCGTGCCGCCGCAAAACCTGAACGAAGCGCGCCGCCGTACCCGCGGTTCACCTCGTGGCGCACCAGGCGAACAACTCCGCCGTGCCGCTGCACCAGGCGCTCGGCCACGCCGGCAGTGTCATCACGCGAACCGTCGTCAACGAGAATGACCTCATAGGTCGTGGCGAGGGTGGGGAGCGCTGCGAGCGCATCGGCGACGAGCGCCTCAAGGTTCTCGGCCTCGTTATGGCAGGGGAAGAAGAGCGAGAGCTCTTGCAGTGGCACCTTCCACAACCCCCTTCACGGCTACACTCGGCAGATGACTTCTCAGACGGCCCGTCGACCAACCGAGCAGGTCAGCCTTCGCACAATTGCGCTGATCGCTGCACTCGGGATTCTCTTGCGGGTGATCATCGCATACGTGGCACTCCCTCCAGACGCAGGATTTGCTGCTGATCTCAACGCATTCCGAGCGTGGGCGTCTGAGCTGGGGACCCGCGGACCGTGGGGTTTCTATGCGCGAGGAATCTTTGTCGACTATCTCCCCGGCTACATGTGGGTCCTCTGGGCGGTCGGCTCGGTTAGCGCACTCATCACTGGCAGCACCGACCCAGGGGCGCTCGTAAAGCTCCCTGCGATCCTTGCCGACGGGCTGCTGGTGTTCGCAACGGTGCGACTTGCCGCCGACCTTGGCGCCCCACGCCGCAGCCAGATCGTCGCCGCAGTCGCCATGGCCTTCGGGCCAATGATCTGGCTCGACTCAGCCGTGTGGGGGCAGGTCGACTCCATCGGAACCGCCGCCCTCCTCTACTCACTCTCCGCGCTCATCCGCGGCCAAACTGTTCGCGGAGCGATCTTCGCCGCCCTCGCTGCGGTGCTCAAGCCACAGTTCGGCATCCTGATCCCCATCGTTGGCGTCCTTGCCTTTGTGCGAGCGCGCTCGGCGCGTGACCCATGGGCCTTCGTCGTGGCGGGCCTCGCTGGCGCCGCCACCATTGCCCTCGCCGCCCTGCCGTTCGGGCTCACGCTTCCTGACGTGTTGGCCAAGATCGCAGAGGCGGCGGGCACCTACCCGCACCTTTCGGTAAATGCCTGGAACCCTTGGGCGCTCATCACGGTCGGTGGGCGAGCGGTCGTTGATGCGAGCGGGTGGGCGTCCGACATCGACCCACTCCCCCTGATCGGCATCCCAGGAGTCGCAATCGGCAGTGCGGCGATCGCCAGCGCCGTACTCGTTGCGATGCGATACGTGCGACGCGACACTGCGATCCGAACCGTCACCGCCGTTGCCATCCTCGCCATCGCCTTCTTCGTTCTGCCAACGCGCGTGCACGAGCGCTACCTCTTCCCCGCGATTCCGCTCACGATCGCACTCGCCGCAGCACGGCCCGCCTGGCGCTGGATTGCAATCGTGACCTCTGTCGCGTTCTTTGCGAACAGCTGGGGGGTGCTCACCATCTCGTACTTCCAGAACCCGGGCTTACCAAACCTTGGCGTTTTCACCGACGTACTCCACACATCGATTGCGGTGACGGCTACAGCGATCGCAATCACCGCAACGCTGTTCGCAGCAATCTGGCTAGCGTGGAGCACCGAAAGACGCACAGCAAGTGCGCGACCAGCAGCCACGCAGCGGAAACAGGTTGACGCTGTGCCGCGACGGGCGGTGATCGCAAAGCCGGAGCCTCGCCGAACCCTCACACGGATTGATCTCTGGCTTTTGATCCTGGTGACAGTGAGCACCCTGTCACTGAGAGGTTGGCGCGTTGGTGAACCGACGCACTTCCAGTTTGATGAGGTCTACCACGTGCGAACCGCAACAGAGTTTATGCAAGACTGGAAGTACGGCGAGCCGCATGCGATCTATGAGTACACACACCCACATCTCGCCAAGTACCTCATTGCACTCGGTCTCGAAACGTTTGGCGCACCTCGTGTCGATGCGCAAACAACATACCCAACAAGGGTCGGCGCAATTGCGATTCGGCCAGAGGATGCACTAAGCCCCGGCCGAATTTGGATCGCAGGGCCAGACGAGATCAGCGTGATTGACGCATCAACGCGCGCAGTCCTTGGCACACTTCCACTACGCAGCGTTTCGCAACTGCTCGCCGCCCACGATGGCTCACTCTGGGGCGCTACTGAAACCGGCACAATCTTTTCGGTCGACCGCGTTACCGCCGATCAGGGCGGCGCAAGCGGCCTGCGCACGTGGACATCAACCGGCGGTGCCACCCTGGGCATTGCGCCACTTACTGATGGCGGTGTTGCCCTTGTGCAACGCGATCAGGTGCTGATCATGCGTGATGGAGTTGTCGTGGCAAGCGCACCACTTGTGCGCGGGACGTCGGTACTCGCGCTCACGGTGGATGATGAGGAGCGAATCTTTGTGACGAGCGCAAGCGGGCTGACGAGCTACGCGGCACTTGATCTGTCGACCATGCGATCCTCGCCCATTGAGGGCGGCGCGGCTGCCGTTGCGGCTGTGGACTGGTTTGACTCGCTGCGACTCTACGTAGCGGGTCGCGATGGCGTACGGGTGTACAACGCAAAGAGCGAGAGCACGACGCTCATCTCGCAGATCACGATCCCGGGCGCCACGGCGATCGTGCCCAACGGCGCAAGCCGCATGGTGCACGTGGTGGCACCTGGACCCGACGGCGTCGGCGCATCGCTGTGGACGGTTGAGCCGAACGGCAACGCCCGATTTGCCGATGTTGCCGTGGGCGCTGATGCACTCACGCTTGGCGTGAGCGGCGCAGCCCTTGACGCCTCAGCCGAGCGTGCTGATGGCGGCAACGGCGAGCTACTTATTGCGGCGCCATCTGGTGCCATGACACAGGTGAGCGTGGGCGACCTCGCCGCTGGCTGGCGCTGGCCTGGGGTGATTGCCGGCGCACTCGCCGCAGCCCTCCTGGTTCTCTTGGCGCGGCTCCTGACGGAGCGCCGCGACGTCGCCGCCCTCGTCGGCGTACTCGCCCTGCTCGACGGGGCCGGGTTCGTGCAGAGCCGCATCGGCATGAATGACGTCTACCTCCTCGCCCTCCTGCTTGGCGGCGCGGTCGCCTTCGTGGCATGGCTGCAGGGTCGCGCGCGAGGCGCCCTCTCTGGGGGGCTCCTCCTCGTCGTGGCCGGACTTCTGCTCGGCGGAGCGCTGGCGAGCAAGTGGGTCGCCCTCTACGGCATCTTCGGTCTCGGCATCATCTGGCTCGCGCGAACAGCGCCAGGGCGCCTACTGGTCGCGGGCGGGCTCGCCCTACTCGGCGCCGTGCTTCTCCCGCCAGCGCTCGCGGTCGCCGACGGCTCCACCCGCATCCCAAATCTGCCGTTTGCCGCCGTGCTGGTACTACTCCTTGCGGTGACAGGCGTGGCCATCCATCGCGCTGGTGGCATCTCGCGGCGCGAAGCAACCCCACGCTCACTCCTCGGACTCCTCTCGCTCCCGGGTGAGGCGACGCTCGTCCTCTTTACGCTCGCCGCACTTCCGCTTGGCGTCTACATCGCGAGCTACTTGCCGTGGGCGGCGCTCGGCAATCAGTTGATTACCGGTTGGCCGATCGGCAACAGCGGACAGACGCTGACCGACCTCACGGCGTCGATGTATCGCTATCACGACACGCTGCGCGCCGCGCATGCTGCGAGCTCACCATGGTGGGCGTGGCCGCTCGACTTGAAGCCTGTCTGGCTCTTCCAGTCGAGCTTCACTGCGGGCGGCAGCTCATGGACCGCCGCGGTGTACGACGGCGGCAACGTGCTCTCGCGCGTCCTTAGCATCGGCGGTGCGCTCTGGCTTGCAGCAGAGGCGTGGCGCCGACGAAGCTGGGGCCTCGCATCGGTACTCGTTCTCGGCCTTGCGCTCTGGCTACCGTGGGCGCGCATCGATCGCGTCGCATTCCAATATCACTACTACCCAACTTCACAGATCGCCCTGATCGGCCTCGCACTTCTCTTGGCTGATCTTCGCGCCGGATCGCAGCGCGCTGCGCAGATCGTGCGCATTGGTGGCGCATGCGCAGTGCTCGCTGCGCCAGTCCTTTGGATGGCTACTGGCGCGCTCTGCGCACTCGCAGGAGTGACGAGCGTCTACCCGGAGAGCCAGGTCTGCCTCTCGGGAGGGTTCGGCACACCAGGACCACTCGTTGGTGCAATTGCGCTTGTTCCCGCAACGGTGGCCGCATGGTCAATCCTCGGAGCGACCGATATGCGTCGCATCTTTACGATCACCATCGGCAGCATCGCTGCAGTCGCACTTCTCTGGTATCCAAACTGGTCAGCGCTGCCACTCCCAACTGGCGTTCATAACTGGTACCAGGGCGTACTGCCAACATGGGCCTGGCCGTTCCAATTCGGCGTCACCCTTGAAAGTTCCGCCGAGGCCGCGCTTGTCAGTAGCGCGACACTCGTCGTTGGCGTGCTACTCCTCTGCGCCGCCGCCGCTGGTGCCTATGGTGCGAGCCGACTCGGTCACGCTGCTCGCAGAAAGCTCGACGAGGATCGCGCGTAGCGGCAACTCTCGGGCAGCGATGCTGTAGGGCGTTAGTCGCTCAAGATGCAGTGACTCACCAGCGGCAAGTTGCACCCGGGTGTCGTGGGCGGTAACCCATCCGCCACCCTCAATCACCACGAGCACAACATCACCAGCACTGCGCAGCGGGCCGTAGGTGCCGCCTGGCGTGACTGTGAACTCAGTGATCTGCGCGATGTCGTTTGAGAAGATGGCGCTACTGAGAACACCCTGGGAGCCCGCAGCGCGGTCGGCACGTCGATGACCAGGGCCAAAACTTCGGATGTTCATGCTCTTCCGCAGTGCGCAGCTGCGCACACCAAAGGGCTATCCGCGACGGTTCGCTGGGCGAATGGTCGCCTCAACACCGTCGGCAACCTGACGGCGCGTGCGCAAGAGAGCGGCATGCTCCGCCTCAGCGGCGATGAGTGGAGGGAAACGCTTCGTGACGGTGTCGCGCAGCGCAAGAAGCCCAACAAGCGTGGTGGCAATAGGGAAAATGCCGTACCACTGGAATGCGGCGTAGACCAGATTCATGCCGAAGGTGCCGAGGCTGATCCAGAGGATGTACTCCCACTCGTCGCCGACCACCCCTCGCCCACGAGCGCCGCGGGTCGCGAACGAATAGACCAGGATCGTTGCGAGGAAGAGCACCAGGTTTGCAATCCAGAACGGCGTGTAGAACGTTCCAAGATCGGCGTTCAAGACGGTGAAGAGGTACTCCCAGGGCCAACGAAACATCTTGTCCTCACTCGCTAGGTTTCGGCTCACCCAGCACAACAGCGTGCGGGTTTGTGTGAGCGAGTATGCCACCATCAGCAGCATGCGCGTCCTTCTGCTGATCTCCCCCGAGAGCCCCGCCCTCGCAGGGCTGACACCCATCCTCGCGACCCTTATCGCCCGTGGGGCCACGGTGGAAGCTGGTCCCGCCGCCCCGCACCTTCGGGCGGAAGAGATCCAGGTGACCGAACATGCCGATGCCGCAACCCTCGATCAGGCGGCGGCGAGCCTTACCAGCACCGACCTCCTGATCGCCCCGGCAGGGGCCGAGGCCCCACCCGCCGCAATCGTCGCCATTACACGAGCACTCCTCGCCGCCGAGGAGGGGCCGATCATCGTTGTTGACCCAACTGCGATCGGCGACCTCCTCTCCGACATGGGATCCACTGGCAACTTGACCGCACTGCGGAACGAACTCCGGCGTTCGGCGGCCCTCGTCATTGCGGCCCATGTTGCGCCACTGGTTCGCGACAGCGAGAGCGCCATGCCAGCCCGTGACGTAATTGTGCTTGAGCGCATTCGTACATTTGGCCACGGCGAGAATCAGCACCAGGCCGCCGCGGCGTACCGGCGCGTACACACCGCAGATGCGGGGATCATGGGCGCTCGAGTGCTGCAGGGGCAAGAGCCCAGCCTCAACGACCTACTCGACCTCGACGCTGGCTCGCGACTTGTTGCCGACCTACCAACGCCGAGCGTCGCGCTTATTCGACACACAGATCCGATTGGCGTCGCAACCGCCGAGACGGCGCTCGGTGCACTCACGCGCGCGATTGAGACAGATGCAGCGGCAAGCTCCGGCTCAATCGTTGTCCTTAACGTTCCAATTGATCGCGCCGTTGCCGCCGTGATCGCATCGGGAACATTTGAATCGGTGCTCGCGCCAGCACTTGCAGATGATGGCGCTGCGGAGGCGCTGCGCACGCGACCAGAACTGAGCGTCGTCATTGACCCCTCTTATCGCGCAACAGAGTTCGACATGATTGGCGTCAGCGGCGCGGTACTCTTGCAAACAGCCGACACCGGAAACATTGAGCGTTCGCAACTTCGTGTCGTCACCGAACGCCGCCCAACACTTGACGAGCTCACCGACCTACTCTTCTCTTGGCGCATCGTTCGACACATTCGGTCAAACGCCATCGTAGTAGCGCGCGGTGCTGCAACACTCGGCATTGGTGCCGCACAAGTGAACCGTCGCGTCGCCGTTGACATTGCGCTCAACCAGGCGGGAGAGCGCGCACGTGGTGCAGTGATGGCCAGTGATGCGTACTTCCCATTTGCAGAGGGGATTGCCGCCGCAGCAGCCGCTGGTGTCACCGCCATTGTTCAGCCGGGCGGCTCACGTCGCGATGCAGCGGCAATCGAGATCGCCGATCGTCACGGCATTGCGATGGTCTTCACTGGGCGGCGACACTACCGTCGCTAAGGCACTACACCCAGCGCAGCGCCGCCGGATCCCATGCGCCGACGCAGAGCGCAGCAGCATCACCTTCAAGGCGTCGCTGAACATCACGTAGCTCGCGTGCAGTTCCTTGCCACCCCGGCGCCTTTAGCGTTGGAGAGATGTCGGCGAGTGGCGCCAAGACGAAGAGACGTTCGGTAGCGGCTGGATGCGGAACAACCAGCGGCCGATCAGCATCAGCACCGTCGGGCTCCGTACCGTGTGGTCGCGGATGCACTACCGCGATGTTCTCCATCGCGATGATGTCAATGTCGAGACGGCGCGGGCCGAACCTTACCGTTGGCACGCGGCCGAAGAGTCGCTCTAGCTCCTTGACGCGCGTGAGCACCTCAATTGCCGCCGCAGCCGGCTCTTCCGGAAGCGTCGCGCGCATCCGGAGAGCGGCGTTGAAGAACTCTGGTTGATCAACGAGGCCGACCGGGGTGGTGCGGTAGAGCGGCGAGACCTGCTCAAGGCTCCAGCCAGGAATATGCGCGAGCGCGACGACCGCCTCGGCAAGCGTGGCGACAGGGTCGTCGAGGTTGGCCCCGATCCCTAGGTGTAGGACGAGCTCACGCATGTGCCCGACGGTAGCGCCGCGTAGGATCTACTGCATGGAAGAGGTAGAGCGTCTCATTCGCGAAGAGGTCCAACGCGAGGGCTCGATCAGCTTTGCGCGGTTTATGGAGCGCGCCCTTCTTGAGCCTGGGCTCGGCTACTACGCAACCGCCCAGCGTCGGGCTGGCCGCGGCGGTGACTTCATGACGGCGCCAGAGTTGCACCCCATCCTCGGTGCTGCCATCGCGCAACTTGCCGCCGCAACCTGGGAGCGCCTCGGCCGCCCAGCCACCTTCCGCTGGCGTGAGTACGGCGCTGGTGAGGGGACCCTCCTGCTGGCGGCACTCGACCACCTCGCCCGAGAGGGGCACCCCCTCCTCGGCGCGCTGGAGGTCTCGGTGAGGGAGGCGAATCCACACCGCCTCGCCGATTTGACGGCCGCACTGGCGGCACTCCCTGCCGGCGGGCCACCCCTCG
>SHYI01000024.1 GCA_009692905.1 Chloroflexota bacterium | reverse complement strand
CTCGCGATCATGATGGCCCTCTTCTTGGGTGCGCTCGACCAGACGATCGTCGGCACAGCTCTGCCAAAGATCATCACCGATTTGAGCGGTGCAAACCTCTACACCTGGGTGGTCACGATCTACCTACTTGCCAGCACCGTTACGGTGCCTATCTACGGCAAGCTCTCCGACATGTACGGCCGCAAGCCGCTCCTCCTTATCGGAGTTGGCCTCTTCCTCATCGGCTCAGTACTCTCTGGCCTCTCGCAGAACATCGAGCAGCTGATCATCTTCCGTGGCATCCAGGGACTCGGCGCCGGTGCGCTCTTCCCTATTGCACTGGCAACCATTGGTGACCTCTACTCACCGAAGGAGCGTGGTCGCTACCAGGGGCTCTTCGGTGCAGTCTTCGGACTTGCAAGTCTCATTGGCCCAGCGTTGGGTGGCTGGCTCACCGACACCTTCAGCTGGCACTTGATCTTCTACGTCAACCTGCCAATCGGCCTGATCAGCATTGCAATCATCTTGATTGAGCTGCCAACGATCAAGGGGCGTGCAAACCAGAAGATTGACTTCTTGGGTGCGCTCGTCTTTGCCGCCGGAATTATTCCGGTACTCATCGGCCTCACCAACGTACAGACCAACGCATTTGCGACCCCAGAGGTTGCGGGGCTCATCTCGCTCGGACTTGCACTCCTTGGCCTCTTCCTCTTCATTGAGGCGAGAGTCGAAGAGCCGATCATTCCGCTCGAGCTCTTCCGTAACCGCACATTTGCCGCCGCTGCTGCGGCCTCGTTCTTCGCCTCAATCGGATTCTTTACCTCGATCATCTTCTTGCCGCGCTACTTCCAGACAGTGCTCGGCGAGACGGCAACGAGCTCTGGCTACGCCACACTCCCACTTCTGCTGGGCGTGATCATCAGCTCGGTTGTTGCCGGACTGATGGTTGCACGAAGCGGTCGCTATAAGACGCTGATCCTTGGAGCCATCTTGCTGATCGCCGCTGCGTCACTGCTGCTGACGAACATCAAGGCGGATACCGATCCATGGCTGCTCCGCCTCTGGATGTTCCTTGCCGGTCTCGGCATTGGGCCAACCCTCTCGGTCTTTACGATCGTGGTGCAGAACGCCGTGCCGTTTAAGTTCCTCGGCGCAGCAACGTCGAACCTCACCTTCTTCCGCCAGGTCGGCGGGTCGGTAGGCTTGGCGCTCGTTGGCTCCTACTTCGGTGGGCAGCTCGCGACCACCATCCCTACGGAGTTGGCAAAGGCGGCCCCAGCGGGCACATTCACGCCATTCTTCGCGGCAATCGGTGGCAACCTCGATCAGCTCACCAATGTTGGTGGGCAGTTCGACCAGGCACTGATCGGCCTGATCCCTGTGCAGCACCTAGACGCCTTCTTCAACGCGATCAAGGTGGGCGTCGCCGATGCGATCGGCTCGATCTTCTGGCTCTCCGTCGTGGCCAGCCTTGTGGCGTTCGTCGCCGCAACGCTGATCGAGGAGATCCCGCTCCGTGGCGGAACAAAGGGCGCACCAGCCGAACTGTAAGTGGCTCCGGGCGTGCCCCTCTGGGGGTGCGCCCGGATCGCACCCGTCGGCGCAGCTCCACCCCTATGATTGGCGTATGAGCGCCTGGTTTACCGTTGCGGTCTCCCCGAAGGTCGGCAGCCTAGCCGCCGTTACCTCTGCGCTCGCCGCGGCGGGTATCCCTGTTGACGGGATCATGGGGGCCCCAGAGTCAGACGGCTCGCTCCACCTCGGCGTCCCCGACGCGCAGCTGCAGACGGCTATTGCCGCACTCACCGCACTCGGGCTCCACCCCATCACAGAAGAGTCAGACCCCACCGGCGAGGCGGGTGCCCCACTCGACGCGGGGATCATCGGCGCGATTTTGCGCGGGCCTCGCTCCTAACGCCTGGGGCACCCATGACTGCACGCACCCTTCGTATCGCCACCTGGAACGTCAACGGCCTCCGCGCCCGCGCTGAGCGGGTCGCCACCTGGCTCGATGCAGCACAGCCAGACGTCGTGCTACTGCAGGAGACGAAGTGCGATCCGTCACAGATTCCTGAGGGACTCTTCTCGACGCGTTCCTACGAAGTTGCCGCCCTCGGCGCGGGCGGGCGCAATGGGGTGCTGATCGCATCGCGACACGGCCTCAGCGAGGTGCAGGAGAGCATCGCCGACTACGCGCCGCAGGGAGGCGACGCCACACTCCCCGACCTGCTCAGTGAGCCACGACTCATCAGCGCCATTTGTGGCGGCCTTCGCGTTGCGTCGGTCTACGCGCCGAATGGACGCGAGGTGGACGCGCCTCACTTCCACGCCAAGCTGCACTGGTACGGCGCACTGCGCGCCTGGTCGGCGGCGCGTGTCACTGAGCCTGCCCCGCTACTCCTGGGCGGTGACTTCAATGTGGCCCCGACCGATGCCGATGTGTGGGACCCAGCCGCACTGGTTGGTGCCACACATGTCACCCCACGGGAGCGCGATGCCTGGAACGCCCTCGTTAACCTTGGGCTGCTTGATGCGGCGCAGGCCGTCGCCCCTGATGGGGAGCGTGCACCGTTCACCTGGTGGGACTACCGCGGCGGCGCCTTCCACCGCGGCTGGGGGATGCGCATCGATCACCTCCTCGTAGAGGCACGCGCTGGTGCAATCGTGAGCAGCAGTGTGGACCGTGACGGACGCAAGGGTGAGTCGCCATCGGATCACGCCGCGCTGATGATTGACGTGGCGCGACCGGCGTGATCACCGAACGCCTGCGCGCGCGCACTCCGCACTCCGCCGCCGAGTCAATGCCGCGTGCCGCGGCGATCATTCGGGCTGGCGGCCTCGTCGCCTTCCCCACCGAGACGGTCTACGGCCTCGGAGCGAGCGCGTTTGATGCGCCAGCGGTCGCGCGCATCTTTGAGGCGAAGGGTCGCCCAACCTTTGACCCGCTGATCGTGCACATCGCCGATCGCGCCGACCTGGCCCACCTCTTCACCGAGGGTGCGCTCGCCGATCCACGCATCACACTCCTTGCGGATGCCTTCTGGCCAGGAGCACTCACGATCGTTGCCGCGGCGCGACCCGAGGTGCCTGGCCTGGTGCGCGCTGGGCTCGAGACCGTTGGTGTGCGCCTGCCGCGACACGAGACGGCGCTGGCACTGATTCGCGCGGCGGGAACGCCGATCGCTGCGCCAAGCGCAAATCGCTTCGGTCGCCTCTCGCCCACCACCGCCGACCATGTGCTCGAGCAGCTCGATGGGCGCATTGACGCCATGCTACTCGGCGAAGCGACGGAGATTGGCGTTGAGTCAAGCGTCGTCGCGCTTGATGCCGATGGGCCGGCACGACTCCTGCGACACGGCGGCATCCCCCTTGAAGATCTTGCACATGTGCTCGCCGATCACGGTGGCATCGTCGCCGCTGCGCCAACGGCACAACCTGGCGTGCCACTGCAGGCGCCCGGTATGACCGAGTCGCACTACGCGCCGATGGTGCCGCTCCTCTTGGTAACGACGGCGTTCCCTGCTGGCGCTACAGAGTGCGCGCTGCTCGCGCCAGATCGCGCGACCCTCACGCACCTTGAAGGGCTTGCCGTGGCTGCAGGGGCGAACGTTCATGCGAGCGTTGCGCTCTCTGAGACGCTGGATCCGGTCGCCGCCGCCGCCCACCTCTTCGAGCGACTGCATGAGCTTGAGGCCGATCTGATCCGCCGTGCGGTACCCGCCGCGAGAATCATCGCCGCCCCCTATCCTGAGGGCGGCCTCGGTTCAGCAATTGCGGACCGCCTTCGTCGCGCGGCAGCCACGCCGCAGTAAGGGGAACCGCATGAGCACACCGCGCAGCAACTGGCTCTCGCAGGCGATCACCGCCGATGCGCTGAAGCGCTTCCCTCAATCCATCGCCGGTCAGGTGGTCTTCGCCACGGGCCTCGTCATGATGCTCGCTGCAGGGGTCGGCCTCCCGTCGTGGGAGATCCTGCACCAAGGGCTCAGCCAGCAGCTCGGCATTGAGATCGGCACCGCTGCGCAACTGAGCGGCATCTTCGTGCTGCTGCTCTGGATCCCCCTTCGGCAACGCCCTGGCCTGGGGACCCTGAGCAACATCGTGATCATCGGCTGGGTGATGAACGTGGAGATTGCCCTCCTCGCCTACGCCGGCGTCCCACCAGCAGCAGAGATCGCCACACAGCCACTGCTCGCTGGCGCGCTAGCGATCGCCGGCACAGCCATCGTCGGCATCGGCTCGGGTATTTACATCGGCAGCGGCAACGGCCCTGGACCTCGTGATGGCCTGATGACCGGCCTCAACCATCGCACCGGGCAGGCGATCTGGAAGATGCGCACCGCCATTGAGGTCGTCGTTGGCATCTTGGGGATCGTGCTCGGTGGCACCTTCGGTTTCGGCACGATCTGGTTCGCCTTCACCATCGGCCCGCAGGTGCAGTTCTGGCTCGGCAGACTCGATCGCGGCGGTCTCGCGAAGCGACAGGCGGCGGCGGCCGATCGGCGCTAAAGCCTTGTTGCTAGCGCGGCAGGATTGAGTCGATCGCGATCGCGGCAAAGATCAGGGTGAGGTAGCTGATCGAGAAGCGATAGAGGCGCGTTGCGCCACGCAGCAGCCCATCACCGAGCACATCGCTACGCAGGCGCCAAGCGCGGAGCAGGAAGATCCCGCCGCCGATGACGGCAACCGCTAGGTAGACGAGGCCCATCCCAGCCACCGCCCAGAGCATCAGGCTCATCGCCACGAGCAGGATTGTGTAGAGCCAGATCTGTCGCGCCGTCTCCGCTGGGCCAGCGGTAACGGGGAGCATCGGCACCCCCGCGGCGGCGTAGTCGGAACCAATGCGCAGCGCCAAGGCCCAGAAGTGTGGCGGCGTCCAATAGAAGACCAGCGCAAAGAGGAGGACCGGCACCAGCGAGATGTCGCCGGTCACCGCAGCCCAACCGATCACTGGCGGGAGGGCGCCCGCTGCGCCACCGATCACGATGTTCTGCGGGGTCGAGCGCTTCAGGATCAACGTATAGATCAACACGTAGAAGGCGATGGCGAGGAGCGAGATAAACGCGGCCATGATCGTTGTCGTCAGCGCCAGAAAGATAAAGCTCGCGACGCCGAGCGTGCTGGCAAAGAGGAGTGCCGCGCCAACGCTGATTCGGCCGGTGACGAGCGGGCGTGCGGCGGTACGCGCCATCTGCGCGTCGATATCGGCGTCAATGATGCAGTTGAAGACGTTGGCGCTCGCCGCACTGAGGCTCCCACCAACGAGCGTGGCGGCAATGAGCGTGAGTGGCGGAAAGCCCTGCGCTGCGAGAAGCATGGCCGGAACGGTGGTAATCAGCAGCAGCTCGACGATCCGCGGCTTTGTCAGTGCGATATAGGCGACGAGCGTCTCACGACGAGTCTGTGGCACGCGCTCTACTTCGCCAGCTAAGCTGCGACCCGCGCTACGCCCCTCAAGCAGTGCGATGGAGGCCGCCGCAACGGTCAGGATCCAGATCATGGTGGCGAGGGCGACATGGAGCGTCTGCGTCCACGGTGCGAGCTTGGTAAAGATCTGCACCGCGCCGATGACGCATTGCACGGCAAAGACCACCGTGGCGTAGGTGAGCAGCTGGCGCACGTGGGCCGGACTCCCCTGCTCACGACGAACGATCCAGAGTGCCGAGATCAAGATGAGCGCGACGATGGCGGTCGCGTAGCGGTGCAGGATCATCGGTGTCGAGAGTTCGGTGATTGGCGGGAAGAGGGTGCCGCCCATGAGCGGCCAGTCTGGGTAGAGCAGGCCCGTGTCTGTGCCCGTCACATTTGACCCAAAGAGGAGCAGCGCGTAAATGGCTCCTGCGGCAACGATTGGCGCCACGACGCTCCCGCTCGCGCGACGGATACCGGCGAGGGTCTCGTCGTAGCCACTCCTGGCGAGCATCCAAATCTGAAGCCCGACGAAGGCCATCGCCGAGGCGAGATGCGCGGTCACAGATGCCCCCGAGTTAGATTCGAGAACGGTTTGACGTCCGAGCCAGGCCTGGAAGAGGACGAGCGCGAGGAGGGCGATTGAGGCTCCCTGCAGCGATCGGCGGCCCTTCAGATTTCGCAGCGCGATGAAGACCACCGCTAGAACGATCAACCCGATCACCGCCGCGATGGCGCGGTGGATCCACTCGAGCCACGCCTTATAGGCAATGACGTCGCCCGAATCAGTCGTTGGCGGAATGATCTGCCCATAGCAGAGAGGCCAATCTGGGCAGCCCATCCCCGACTCCGTTGCACGAACAATGACGCCGATCACCACGAGCCCAATCGTGGCGCCGAGCAGAATTCGCAGTGTTGCGCGGAAACTCTTCATACGTAGATGGTACGCCGAGCCTCAGAAACGTGGGATAGAGTGAGTACGTGAAGAAATACCTGCAGAGCACCGTTCTCGCCACCCTCTGTGCGGCGCTCGTCGCCTGCGGTGGCGCCACCCCCTCCCCCAGCGCCAGCGGTAGCGGAAGCGCTAGGAACGGCTGCACCGACGCATGGCCGGCCGCGGGTCAGGCGAGCTCCACTGGGCCACTCCCCCTACTCGCGAACAGCGACCTCGCCCCTGGTGCAACTCGACTCATCCTCGGACTCATCGACGGCGCCAGCTTCCCGCTCGGCTCCCCCGCCTGGACGCTGAAGAGCGAAATCTTCGACATCACTACCGACGGCTGCACACCGCTCGCCGCTTCATCGCCACTCCCCTTCGCATGGGCGATCACCAACGTACGCGGCTTCTTCATCGGCACCACCGAAATCCCCGTTGGTGCACGTGAGATCGGACTCGTAATTAGTGGCACCGACGCCGCTGGCGCTACGGTGCTCGTCCGCTTCACCTCCTTCGTGCAGGCAAATGGCACTGCACCGCGTCCAGGTGATGCGGCGCCAAACGTAGCAACGCCAATCGCGGCCACAAGCCCACAGGGCGTTGCGGGCGTATCAACAGATACAGAACCACGTGCCGACTTCTACACGAACTCAGCCACAGAGCTCCTTGCAACAGGCACCCCCTTCCTCATCGCCTTCGCCTCGCCGGCGTTCTGTGTCTCACAGGCGTGTGGGCCAACGCTCACACTTTTGAAGGACGCCGCCGATCGACATCCGGGGGTCGTGATGCTGCACGTTGAGCCGTATCAGATGAGCTGGAACGGCACCCGCTTGCTCCCGGTACTTGCAACGGGCGGAGGGCTTCAGGCGACGAGCATCGTCACGGCGTGGCAGGTGCCGGTTGAGCCATGGATCTTTACGGTCGGAGGTGACGGGCGCATCCTGCGCTCCCTTGAGGGGATCGTCAGTCCAGAGGAGCTCGATGCTGCGCTGGCTGAACTCGCCGCGAACTAACTAGCGGCCGCTACTCCCAGGGGCGCCGATCGGCTCCCCCGCCGCGCAGAGTGGGCAGTCGACTGGCTCATACGTCGGTAAGTTCAGCGTGATCCCGGCGATCAGTGGAATTGGATCTCGCCCCTCTGCCTCAATTGCGGTGAGTCCCGGCGTGCGACTTGCCACAACCGCGGCGGCGATTGGATGGGCACCCGCGGCATAGAGTGGCGGGAGGAGTGCCTGGAGTGATCCGCCCGTTGTCAGGATGTCATCAACCAAGAGCACGCGTGCGCGTGGTGGAATCTGAAAGCTGCGGCGGAACTCGCGACGGGTGGCTCCATCAGTGCCACGCACCTCTTCCGCAAAGAGCCCGCGCACACCGAGGAGTCGACCCACCTCATACGCCAACAGGACTCCTCCCGTGGTTGGCCCTACGACGAGGTCAATGTCGCCACCAAGCGCATGAACGAGTTCGAGGCTCTGCACGGCGAGTGCGCGCGTGATCTCTGCAGCGGCAGATGGGTGCTGCAAGAGCGACCACTTCTCTAGGTACTTGTCGCCATGGCGTCCACTCTTCAGCAGGAAGTGGCCGCGTTGCAGCGCGCCAGTGGCGAGCAAGAGACCCTCGATTCGCTGCGCTGTTGCTGCGCGATCTCGTGGATCGACTGGCGCGGTGGGGTAGCCCGCGGGCGGCGTTAGCGATTCGCGTAGTGGACGCAGTGGTTCACTCATGGCGAGAGCCTAGCGCGCTCCCGCGCAACGCGAGAACGCTGGTCTCACCGCGGGCCGCCACCGCACGTCGCAGTGAATCACCCACCGCTCCGGGGAGTCGTGGGTCTGCCCAGAGTGCCGTCCCAAGACTCACTGCGCTTGCGCCCGCAGCGAAGGTGTCGAGCGCGTCAGCTGGTGAGCCGATCCCTCCCCCGCCGATGATCGGTGCGCCGGCACCACTCGCCGCCTCAGCGATTGCTGCGAGTGCGGCGGGGCGCACCAGCGGCCCAGAGAGTTCGCCAGCACCTGCAGCCAGGGCTGGCCCGCGTCGCGCGCGGTCAGGGAGAAATCCGTGCGGGGATCCGCTCACAGAGAGCACATCGATCCCCGCATCGATTGACTCACTCGCCAGGCGACGGAGCTCACTCGCCGCCGACGAGACCTTCGCAATGAGTGGCCGGTCAGTCGCGCCGCGCGCCGTATCAATGAGACGCAGTGCCTCATCCGCCGACGACTCCCATCGGCCACCGTCAAGGCCGTCACACGGGGCGGTGAGATCAATCTCCAGCGCCGCGATGCCAAGCTCATCGGCGCGCCGCTCAACCCGTGCGATCAGTTGGGCAAGCTCCTTTACCGAGGTGGCGACGAGGGAGAGGGCGACGGCGCACGGAGCGGAGCGCCAACTTGCGCCGTGTCGATCGATCACCTCATCCGCACCTGGGTTCTCGCGGTTCACCGCATGCATCAGGCCGCCAGGAACCTCCACCAGCCGTGGCATCAGGCCGCCAAATCGCGGTCGCAGCGAGATGCCGCGCACCACAAAGAGCCCAACCTCTCGCAGGTCAATCGCGCCACCAGCCTCGTTGCCAAAGCCGAGCGGACCGGCGGCGACGACAATCGGTCGCTCCAGTCGCAGCGGGTGCTCGGTGCCAAGCGTGACGGCAAGGTCAACGGTGAGCGGATTGATCCGCTCGTTCGCCTGAACCGCAATCTGCGCGGTTCGACTCGTGCGCGGCGCGGCCGCCTTTGTGCGCTTGCGTGGGGGCACTTATGCACCACCCTTTGATGCGGAACCCGTTGCGTCGACCGCTGGACCTTCGCGACAGAGGCGCACCTGGCCGGCGCGCGTTGCAACGGTGCAACCACCGCAAGCACCAATGCCACAGCCAATCTCGTGCGCCAGCAGCGCCTGGAGCCATGGCGCACGATTACCAGCGGGTGTGGTGCGAGTGCGCGCGGGCTTACCGCTCGCGGTGGTGCGATCTGCGGTGCGGCGGCGAAGGGCGGCAGATGTCGCCGCTGCTCGAATATCGGCAGCACCCGCGACGACCGCCTGATCCGCCCAGGAGACGTACTCGGCGAGCAGGTCGGCGACAGTGCCTCGGTGGCCGATGCTGCCATCGCTCGTGGCGACGACGATCTCCACGACATCGGGGAGGAGGCTGGCTGGCGGCAGGTCAGCCGCCGTCTCCGCCTGCTGCAGCATCGTCACGCTGACCCCGGCACTCGTTGCGGCGATCGCCAGCGCACGGACCCAGGCGAACCCTTCGCCGTCGGCGATGAGCAGTAGTCGCATCGTGGCCTTATTGATCAGGATCGGCTGACCGATCGGTCCGATCAGCTCAATGACTTCGCCAATGCGTAGCCCCGCGAGTGCGTCTTGGCCGCCATCAGCTCGCGGCTGCAGCGCAACCTCAACGCTCCCGCGAAGAAGGTCGACGCGCGAAACGGGGGCGACGCGTCGCACGCGATAGCCGCCCGACTCCGGGCGTACCAGGTGGAGCGCGTGGCCTGGGCGCAGTGCGGCAATCAGGTTTGGTGCGCGGAACTCAAGCGCAATGCGACCGGGGTCTAGTTCGCCAATCGCGAGGAGTTCACCGGCGACGGGCGTGCTGCCCATCGCGAATCAGACCGACGCGCGGTCGTCCCCGGCCACGCCGAGGCCCGCCACGATCGCACCGGTTGGTCGTGGCGCAAGTCCAGCAGCTGCACGGAGTGCCGCTTCAATTCGGTCATAAAGATCAGCGGCGCCCCACAGCTCAACAACCTCGGAGATGCTGACGCGGTCCATCGAGGCAACGCCCTCGGCATCGGTTGAGCTCATGGTGAAGCCGCCCTCTTCCTCCAACACGAGCTCTGCGGCGTCAGCTGTACCCGCAAGGATCAGTGGGCCAGCGGTCTGCAGCACGTTGCGGTGCTCGCGTAGGTAGCGGCTCAGCCGCTCGGTTGCATGTTCAATCGCCAGCATTCGCTCGGAGCCTGCCGCTTCGGCGGCGTCGGCGTAACGGCGCGCAGCATCTTGTGAGATCGCGGGGGCTCCCTCAAGAGGGAGAGCCTCAACCTTTGGCTTTCGCCCGAAGATCATCAGCCCGTGTACTCCAGATCTGAAGAGAGTCGCTCGCGCAGGAACATGGAGTGATGGCGCTCGAACATCCACTCGCCAGCGCGATGGCCGAGGGCGCGTGACGATTCGTCGGCTTCGAGCTTGTCGAGGGTGCCGTAGTCGGGTAGATCAAACATGATCACGTTGTCAAAATCCCAGCCGTGCGCCACGTTGTACCAGCCGAGGAACTTGATGCCGAACTTCTTCTCGTACTCCTTCACCGTGCGCGGGAAGAGGGTGCGCATGAAAAACTTAAAGAAGGGGTCGCGCCCCCGTCGAATCGAGAAGTAGGTTGCAAGCACTGGCATTAGCGGGATTCTCCCACGCCGCCGCTCCCCTTGTCGCCCTTCGCCTCATCCTCAAGCTGTCCAACCGTCTTCGTGGCGCTCCGCATCGGTGCGCGGCGCCCCTTTCGGTCGGCCGCCACGAGGCGCAGTAGGAAGATCGAGGTCTGCCCCACGAGGAGGAGGAGGATCACCACAAGGAAGAGGAGCCCGATCGCAATCGGGGCGGGCCAGTTCAGCACCGC
>SHYI01000023.1 GCA_009692905.1 Chloroflexota bacterium | reverse complement strand
GTTGATTCGGTGCTCGGTGCGGGCACAACGATCGCCGTGCGCATTGCTGCGGATCGACGTGGTGATCACTTTGATCTTGAGGTTCGTGCCGATTCCACCTCGACCCGCGCAATCGCCAAGATCAACGGGATCGTGGTGCATGAACGAACATTCCAGGCACCCCGTTGGACCGAGTCATCCCTACTGAGTGAGTCGCTCGAGTTCGGCGAAGTGGACCCACTCTCTCCAGCAATCCTCCGCACCATGAGCGCGCTGATCGGATGAGTAGCCCAACGGTCCGCGTCCTGAACGACGCTGAGGGCGTTGCAGAGGCAGCTGCGGACCGAGTGATTGAAGCGGCAACCACTGCCGTGGCCGCGCGTGGAGTCTTCCATCTCTGTACCACTGGCGGCTCAACTCCAGCGGCGCTTTATCGCGCATTGCGTGAGCCAGCACGAGCCGCCCGCATGCCGTGGACGCAGACGCAGATCTGGTTCGGCGATGACCGCTTTGTGCCACGTGCCGACCCGCTCTCGAACGTCTACCCGCTCGACACCCAGATGCTGAGTGCAAGCGCCGATGGCGCTCCCTCACCGCTTTCGCCAAGCGCCGTGCACCCTTGGCCAACAAGCGCCGCTGACGCACCAACCGCCGTGAGCGCCTACCTCGAGGAGCTGCGTGGCGCTGGGGTGCCGCATACGTCGGCGGGCTTCCCCATCTTCGATCTGGTGCTCATCGGCATTGGCGGCGACGGCCACTGCCTGAGCGTCTTCCCTGGTTCGCCCCTCGCCCTCGACGGGGCGCCGGTCGCCGCAGGTGTCCCAGCCCCGACCCACATCGAGCCACACCTGCCGCGCCTCTCGTTCTCGCTCGGCGTGCTCGCCAGCGCACGCGAGGTGCTTGCCCTGGCCCCTGGCGCTGGGAAGGCCGAAGCGCTTGCGCGCATCTTCAGCAGCACAACAGCAGTCATCGACGCGCCAGCGAAGGCGGCGCTGATCCCAACGGCAATATGGCTCCTCGATACGGCCTCGGCCGCGATCCTGCCCTCATAACCTTCGGCGACTCTTTAAGGGACGCTGATCCCCCACTTCGCACCAAGTGCGCGATGTGCCGCCTGCAGTTCGCTTGACGAGAGTGACCGCCCCCAAATCACCACCTCCATGATGGTGCCAACAAAATACTTCGCTGTCCCAGCAACGAACATCCCGCCGATCCAGTTCATGCTCTCTGTCGTTGTGATGTTGAAGGCCGTCTCCGCCCCACCGTTGTACTGAAAGCCGTCAGCGGCTCCGGCGGCAGTGCGCACAGTTGTGATGGTGAGGCCAGTAACGGTGCGAGCTGTAGATGCACCGACCGCCTGTCCGTTGCTATAGATGCGCAGTCGACCAAACTCCATCGCGATCCCAGAGAAGCGGGTCCTGCTCCCCATGAGCGGATGGCTGAGCCCATCGTTGCTTTGTCGAAAGACCAACATCACCGTCATCGGCTCTAAGGGGATGCTGGCTGGCAACTGCACCGCCGCGCCGCTGAACTGCAGGCCAGCGACCCCCGAGGCAAGTGTTGGATACGGCTGAAATGGCCCTGCGCTCACCGATGCATGTTGCGCCTGGCCCGACTTATCGAACCAGTAGCGAAGGCGCGGTCCGAGCGACATCGTTCCAGCCTCTGCGGTGTCGTACCAGAGCAGGAGTCCGCTGTTCACGCCACCAGGAGCGCCCCACGCGCCCGTGGTGAGCGGTAGGTCTAGGCGTGGCGACCAGGCGGCACCTGAGGTGGCGAGAGCGATCAGCACGAGTGGTACGGCAACACGGAGCCACGTGCGACGCGGGCTCACTCTGGCCCCCAGCGCAGCGGCAGGGTGAGGGCACTACTCGCCGCTGCGAGGCTCCCTAGGAGAGTCACCTGCACCTGACACTCGATTGCTGCGGCCCCCGCAGAGAGCGATGCAAGACGTCCGGTTGCAACGCTGGCCGCACTCCATGCGGCGGTGAAGAGGTCCGCGGAAGCAGTCCAGGCTGTGCTGCCAACTGGGCGGCAGGTGCTGGTGAGTCGTATTGAGCGGGCCAGTCCGCCCGTGGCGAGGCTCGCGAATCGATCTGGATCAATGCGCAGTGTGTTGGTGGAGCCTGTGCATTCGCCGCTGAGACCGACTGGGCACGGCGTCAGCGTCAGCGTCCACGTTGCCCGCCCACCCGGAAGTAGCTGGCCCTGCGCATCGGTGCCCGAGAGCACAGGAGCGCCCATCTCCGCGCGAGCCCCTGAAGCCGAGCTGACACTTAAGCCGACCTGCCTCCCTGCACTGAACTGCGCCGCGACCTCCTCAAACGGAAGTGATGTGAAGAGCCCAGTAGGGATGACTGCTGCCAGCCCACCGAGCACCGCGGCGTCGGTGATGCGTTCGGCGTCTGGGCTAAGGCTGGCGTCGCCCTTGGTGCGCCGCCAGCCCTCTCCCTCTTCGATCACCCGGTGCAAGAGCAGTTGACCATCGCTCGATCGTTTGACCAGCACAATGTCTCCCACCGAGCCGCCCAGCCAGAGGCGCGCTGTCAGAACGAGATCACCATCGCGAATGCTCGGACTCATCGAGCTCCCTGAGACCACTAACAGCCGCAAGCCGGCGAGCTGCGTTGCAAGTGCGATGGCAATCACCCACGTGGCGGCCCAACGTGCTCGGCTCATTGCGTCTTGTTGCGTGCCTCAAAGGTGAAGGTTGCCGTAACCGAAGAGTCGGCTCCTGTTGTCGCACTCGCCGGCAGTGTAAAGGTGAAGGTGTACGTTGCACTCTTCGCCGTTGCACCTGTCACCGCGCCTCCATTCTGCGAGCTCCATGCGGTACCGATTGGCGATGCGAATGAGCCATACGCCGAGAGGCTATTCAGCGCGCCGCTGTAGAGCGTCTCTACGCTCCCACCACCAATGCTGCGTGTGATCGTTACCTGCAGCGCAGCGCCGAGCCCAGATGGGGCGGTCGACGTGCCGGTGATATCGCTCCAGACCGCAATCTCTGTAAGGCTCGATGGCGCCGTCACGGTTGATTCGTTCAGCACCGTGACGGTCTGCGTGAAGGTGGCACCTGGACCAATGTTGGTAAGCGTTGCGCCACCAAAGGTGAGCTGCTGCACACCGCCCGTACTCAGCGAGACGACTCCAGAAGTTGCCCCGCCAGTAACTGGTGCCGTAGCGGTGAACGCGGCGCTGGTGCGGCCAACCGTCGCCCCAATCACTAGCGCACCCGCCACCACCACCGCCCGCACGGCGTGACGCGACGTTAGAAGAACTCGCTCTGTTTGCATACCGACTCCTACGAGCGGGTTATTTGGCGGAGGCAGATCCTATGGTGCGCGACGTACTCGCGGGGTATCGCCGTGCGACTACTGAAGTGGCAGCTCAATCCCGCTGGGAGTCCAACCTTCGCCAATCCGATTGATCGACGTCGGGAGATTTGCGATGGCGCGTTCCAAAATCGTCTTGTTCACAGTAACGCCACTAATTGCCACACTAGAAACGTCTAGGACTCCATTGGGGGCCGGCCAAATCGAGGCATTGAACTGATCGACCGACCAGGCGAGGCTGTCGCCGAATCGATCCGTCTCACCACCCTGCTCAAAGACTGCCGCGCAATCACTTGGTTGGTCTCGGCAGAAGGCGAGCCCGTCTGTCAGCCCGATCAGGATCAGCGCGGCGGCGATGTTGAGATCCTCGACTGCCAGCGCTGTCTGGTCCATCCAGATCCCCAGCCCATGAGGGCCCGACGTTTCGCCAAGGTCGATCACGTTTATGCCATCAGGCCCAGTAGGGAGCCCAGACTCAAGGGAGATGAACTCTTGCGCGCGTGCGAGACCGTCGTACCGCGTCAGGAAGGCTGCAGCATAAGTGCCATCGAAGAGCGGGGTGAGGTCGAGGGGAATAGAGGAATCCGCTGGGAATTCAGCGGTCACGTTCTCGGCTCCTTCGCGTGCGAGCAGGGCCAGCAGCGGAATCTCGTCACCAACGATTCCCTGGACCAGAATCGTTGTGCCGCTCAGATCCGCCGCGGTGGCGGCTCCAGAGGCGGGGGTAACGAGCACCATCGAGGTCTTCTGCTGCAGATTGGCAATCATGACCAACGACTCGCGCGCCGTTGCAGATGCGAGCACGGCGTCGGGCGTTGCGATGTAGAGCTGGAGACGTGACTCGGAGGCCACTAACGGGAAGGGAGCCTCCCCTGCAGTCGGAGCAACTTGATTCAGGGTGATTCCTGCGGCGGCAATCGTCTCGGACGCTGCGGCGTACGCAAGAGGGGCTGTCAGGACGTCTGGGGCCCCTGGTAGGTGCACGGTGACCGAGATCTCCTTCGAGGGGCGCAGTTCGCCTGCGATCGACGACGCCGATGGCTCAACACTCCCGCCTACAGGCGGTCGGCAGGCAACGACGATCAGTGCGATCGAGAGGATTGAGACGAGGCTGTTCCGCCTGGTCACCCGAATCGTCCCTGAATGTACCCTTCGGTCAGCGCCTGCTTCGGATTGGTGAACATCTCCGCCGTTGGGCCAGTCTCCACTAAATAGCCAGCGCGGTCGTCGTCCATTGAGAAGAAGGCGGTCTCATCTGACACACGCGAAGCCTGCTGCATGTTGTGCGTCACGATCACGATCGTGTACTCCGTAGCCAAATCTCGAATGAGCTCCTCAATCTTGAGGGTCGCCACTGGGTCGAGGGCTGAGCACGGCTCATCCATCAGCACCACGCGCGGCTTCACGGCAATAGTGCGGGCGATGCAGAGTCGCTGCTGCTGCCCACCCGAGAGCGACGTGCCCGGCTGATTGAGCTTGTCTTTGACCTCGTCCCAGAGTGCCGCGCGACGGAGCGAGTCTTCGACAATCCCTGCAATTTCGCTCTTCGACGTTCCGCCCGTGAGGCGGAGCCCACTCGAAACGTTCTCGCTGATGGACATCGTTGGAAATGGGTTTGGCTTCTGGAAGACCATGCCGACGACGCGGCGTGCGCGCACTGGATCCACGTCCGAGCTATACAGATCAACACCGTCGAGTGAGATGGAGCCAGAGACCGTTGCCCCTGGGAGCGTCTCATGCATGCGGTTGATCGTGCGGATCAGCGTCGACTTACCGCAGCCCGATGGGCCGATGAGCGCAGTCACACTCTTCGGTCGCACCGCCAGCGTGACATCCTTGACGGCTCGGAATGCACCGTAGCGGGCCGAGACATTGTCCAGCGTAAGACGACCACTATCGCCCTCACTCGCCGAAGCGCGCTGCGCAGCTTGCGCTGCTGGGCGAGCCGCAGCCTGAGCGAGTTCGTCCTTAGCACCTGTCGTTGCGTTCTCTGTGTCGCGCTTCTCGGTTGCCATGTTGCTCCCTCCTTACGCTGTTCTGCTATTCACTGTTCGGCCACGTACGAGCACATTGATTGTGAGTGCGATGACCATCAGGATCAACGCCGTTGCCCATGCCTGCCCAATCAAAAGGTCGCTTGCGGCATTGGAATACTGGTAGATCACGATCGGCATGGCGTTCATGGTGGTGCTGAAGTCGAGCCAATTCTCGGCGTTCGTGCCGCGAGCCGTCATGAGTAGTGGCGCCGTTTCGCCAAGGGCGCGACTAAAGGCCAAGATCACACCGGTGAGAATGCCTGGCAGGGCCGTGCGCACACTCACGAAGAGGGCCGTCTTCCATACCGGCACACCGAGGGCCAGCGAGGCCTCACGAATTGCCTGCGGCACCAGTCGCAGCACCTCTTGGGTTGATCGCATCATGATCGGCAGCGTGAGGATAGAGAGTGCCGCAACGGCCGCCCACCCTGAGAAGCCCAGCACGGGCACCAGAATCAGGTAGGCGAACACGCCCGCAACGATGCTTGGGACTCCGAGCATCACGTCGATCACGGTCTCGCCGATGGCAACCACGCGCGGGGAGGCAAACTCGGAGAGGTATACCCCGCCAGCGATGCCGATCGGCCCACTAATGAGCACGGTGAGCCCACTCAGTTGCAGTGAGCCAACAATCGCGTTGAGCACACCAGGCTCTTTGTCGAGCGGATTGTTAAAGAAGAATGTTGGCACAAGGTACGGCGCCGCTTTCAAGATGACAAAGAGGATGAGTGCGATGAGCGGGAGGATCGCCAAGAAGGCAGCGACGCCCACAATTACGCGCATCCCCCAGTTGATACGCTGTCGCGCACGTTCGCCGGACGTTGGCTGGGTCAGGAGCTTCGCAATGGAGGCAACAGGGGTGCTCACACTCGCCCCCCAGTCACTGCGAACCGGCGCACCAACACGCGCACCACAAGGCTAATCACCGTCGTGAGGAGGAAGAGCGATAGGCCAAGGGCGGCCATGGCGCCAATCGCGATCTCGCCCGATGCCTCACCAATGTTGGAGGCGATCTTGCTGGCAACCGTTTGGCCAGGCTGAAAGAGCGACGATGGGACGCCTTCCGCGTTGCCGATCACCATGGTGACGGCGATCGTTTCGCCAATCGCTCGGCCGAGGGCGAGCAGTACGCCACCGATGAGGCCGATCCTGGCCGTTGGGAGGATCACGTCGCGGATGACCTCCCACTTGGTTGCACCCATGCCGATGTACCCCTCGCGGAGCGAGATAGGTACGGAGCGGATGAACTCACGGCTCACGGCCACCACCATGGGCAGGATCATGATCGCCAAGAGGAAGCCGGCACGGAAGACGCTATCTGCCGCGGGCGATTCTGGGTCCTCGGAGAGGAAGGGGAGGAACCGACCGAACGAAGACGCGATCCACCATTCAATGGTGTCTCTGAGGCGATTTGAAAGGTCGCCTGCCGCCCAGAGCCCGAAGACGACCGATGGGATGGCGGCAATGAGCTCCACAATAAAGGTGAGTGGCGCTGCGATACGGGGTGGAGCGAACTCCACGAGGAAAATTGCGGCGAGGATGCCGATCGGTGCCGCAAAAAGCACCGCGATGAGGCTCGTGGCAGCGGTTCCGAAGAGTGCGCCAAGTGCGCCATAGAGCGCGTCTACGGTCTGACCACTCTCATCAATGGTTCCCGTGGACCAGGTTGAGCTGGTCAAGAATTCGATGGGACTCTGAATGGTCCAGAGTGGGTTGCTGTAACCGACAAACGCGACGATAAGACCAGCAAGTACGACAAAGAGAATCAGGAGTCCGGTGCCGGTAATGCGACGAAAGAGGGTGTCAGCAGACATCCCTCCCACTCGTCGCAACTCCATTCCCGCCATGTCAACTCCCTTCGTGACCTATCCGTATCGAAGATAACGGATTTGTTCAGTAGATAACTGGAGGGGCGGGCGACGATCGCCCACCCCTCCAGATGCCCGCTCTACGCAGGCTAGTTCGAACTTATGGCCAGACGGCGGTCCCGTCCCACTTGATCGTCTTCAGCTGCGCAATCGCCGTGGTCCTCACGGAGCTTGGCAGTGAAACGTATCCTGGTGCCAGGTATGTCGAGGTCTGACCCGAGGTCAGAGCCCAGTTCACAAAGGCCACGAGGCCCTGTACCTGACCCTTGCCAACGCCCGTGCTGGTCGCAGGCACAAAGTTTGTGTAAAGGAGCAGCCACGAGTACCCAACGATTGGGTACGACGAGGTCCCCGTTGCGAAGACTGGCTGAACGTAGCTGACCGTTGGATTGATTGGATCCTGACCGGCTACGGCTGCGGCCGAAGTCAGAGCCGCCACCGCACCGGCGGAGGTTGGCTTCAGGTAGTTGAACTTGTTACGGTTCGTGCCGCTGGTGAACTTGCTCTTTGTCTCAATTGCGGCTGACGACAACACATACTTAGTAGCGTACGAGCTCTCAACGTAGGAGATTGATCCCACCGTGCTCTTCACATACGGAGCAATGCCGCCGTTGCCGCTCTTGCCAACAATCGCTGCAACACCGAGGGCAGTTCGCATTGCGGCGAAGTACGTTCCTGGCTGAACCTTGGTTGGTACAAAGTCGCTTGAGGATGCTGGAGCATCATTGAAGTTTGCTTCGGTGTTCGACGTGAATGCACTGTGCATTCCGCACTGTTGCTGAGCCGCAGCTGCGGCCTTGCCGAGATACGAGGTGAAGATGAAGGTCGTGCCTGAGCTATCGCTGCGGCCAACAACCTTGATGTCGCTCGATGGAAGGTTTGTGACGAGTGGATTCAGCGCCTTAATCTTGGCGTTGTTCCATTTCCTGATCTGGCCGGAATAGATTCCGCAAATCGTTTCGCCGTTGAGCCGAAGCGTGGCGGCGGTGGTCGTGGTCGAGGTTGCCGAGATCTTCTGCTTGAGTCCTGGGAGGTTGTAGACCATGGCAATTGGCCCTGCAGCTGCTGGGATCACCGTGTAGTTGGTGCCAATGTTTGTTACGGCCTCGATCGCGGTCCTCGTTGCTGTCGTCAGGACTCCGTCGGTGCCCGAGAACATCTGCGTTGCGGTCATGCGATTGGCGCCGTAGAAGTTGCTCTCGCCAGCGCCCGAGCCGCCGCCCGAGTAGCCGAGGATGAGGCCATCAGCGTCTGAAGTGTGGAAGAACTCATAGCCGGTGCAGCTGTCTGAGGTGCTGGTGTTGCAGAGTGGGTTCTCATCGGTGAATGAGGTCATCCAGCTCTTGTACTGCTCCCATGGGAACGTTGCGCCAGAACCTTCGATCTTGCCTTCCGTGTCCGAGCCAGCTGGGTTGTTACCCGCGTTGGCGTCAATTGTTGGTGCTGTTGCGCTCGCGACACCGCTCAACATGACCGAGAGGGTCAGTGCTGCGGTAACGGCGAACTTGAAGCGAGACTTGAGCTTCACGTTCAACTCCTTGGTTACTCACTGTGGCTGGGCGCCACTCACCCGCCGATTACTCGGCGTGTCACAATCCTCTACTGGCGCCGTCAACGCTTCGTAATCAATTGGTTACCGCTCTGTTAATTCTGTGGCGGGTTGTCCACAAATGACGATTGTTACGGGATCGGCTACTATCCCGCCCATGCCTATCCCGCGTCGACCCTGGCTCCACGTGATTGCTGGCTGCATGAGCAGCGGGAAGACGGCCGAGGTCGTTCGCCTCCTCACGCGCCGACAGATCGCCGGCCAGAGCGTGCTTCTCATTACCCCTGCTCGTGACACCCGCGTCGCCCCAGGCGAGGTTGTGAGCCGCACTGGCACCCGCTTCCCGAGCGTGGTGGCGCCAGACGCTGAGGCGATCCGTAAGGAGGTCGCGCGTATCAACCCTGATGCGGTGGCAATTGAAGAGGCGCAGTTCTTTGGGCCAGAGCTGCCCGCCATCATTGAGCAGATCGTTGCCGCACCCCGCACGGTGATTGTGAGCGGCCTTGACCAGGACTTTGCCGGTCGACCGTTTGCCACGATTCCCGAACTAATGGCGCGCGCCGATGAGGTGACGAAGCTTTCAGCGATCTGTGTGGTGTGTGGGAACGAGGCGACGCGCACCCAGCGACTACGCGACGGCAAGCCGGCGCGTGCCGACGATGAACTGATTGTGATCGGCGGCATGGCTGGTGATGACACGTACGAGGCGCGCTGCCGCGCCTGTCACGAGGTGATCGCCTAGCGCGTTCGCTTTCGCTTTGGCTCCGTGCTTCGGCGCGGGCTCACGGACCGAATCGCCCCCCACTCCGCCACCAGCACCGCCCCGAGGATCAGCGCGCCGCCAACCAACTGAATCACCGTAAGGCTCTCCTTGAAGAGGTACCCCGCGGCCACGATCGTGAAGATCGGTTCGACGGTACTGATGAGTGCGGCGCGGGCGGCGCCGAGTCGCTGTGCTCCGATATAGAAGGCGCCAATAGGAATAATGCCCGCGATGGTGGCGACGCCAATGATCGGTAGCAAGGCACCGTCAGGGATCGGCAACGGCAAGAGTTCGCGCCCAAGTGCGGCGCGCAGCACAAACATGCCCACCGCAGTGCCGAAGAGACTGATTGGAATGGCGGCGAGTGGCGAGGTGCCTCCGCCGCGCGTCGCACCGGTGCCACTCTTTGTTTCGCCCGCCAGTCGCGCAGCCAAGATGATGTAGCAGCTGTAGATGATCGGTGAGGCAACGCCAAGCACGAGGCCGATCAGTGCTGGCTCCTTGGCGTCAGGGATTCCACCGACTCCAAGAACAACACCAGTGGTTGCGATGGCGAGGGCGATCCAGGGGCGTGGGCCCGATGGTGCATGCGCGAAGAAGATCGAGAGCACGGCGACGATGGCGGGGAAGGCGTAGGTCATGAGACCAGCAAGTGAGGCGTCGATCCAGGTGAGGCTCCCAAAGTAGGTGGCAGCGTTGGCGGTGAAGAAGAGTCCGATCGCGAAGGAGCGCAACGCACGCTCGCGAGTGAGACCACGAAGTGCCGCGCGCCCAGCCGGGAGGACGACGACGATGGCGCCGAGGATGAGCGCGGCGAGCAGGTGACGCCATACCAACAGGTCGAGCCAATCAAAGCCGGTCGGGTAGATCGCCTTCGCAAAAAGTGAGCCCGACCCATAGCCGATCGCCGAAACGACGACCAACAGAATCCATGGGAGACGACTCGAACGCATCGTGGAAGGATACGCTGCGAGGGGTGCTCGGTGTGCGCCACGCATCACGCATCGCACTCGGCTAGCATCAGCCCTATGGCAAAAACGGTTTCGAAGTCTGCCCCGCGACTCACCGCCGCCGCCCCACTGGCGATCGCCCTGGCGATGCTCACCATCTACATTGTTTGGGGTACGACCTACCTCGCCATTCGCGTCGTTGTTGACCCCGACCAGGGTGTGGCAATTCCGCCCTTTGCGATGGTTTCTATCCGGTTCGCCTTCGCCGGCCTCGCCATGCTGGCGCTCGTTGCGATTTTTGCCCGTGATGCGCTGCGCTCACTGACGCGCGCGCAGATCCGCGATCAGGCGATCGTTGGCCTCGCCCTCAACGTTGGTGGCCTCGGCGTCACCTCCTTCGGTGAGCAGACCATCCCATCGGGCATCACCGCACTCCTGATCGCCCTCCTGCCGATCTGGGTCGCCGTGATCGGGCGTGTCGTCTATAAGGACCACATCGCGCCGCTCAGCATCCTCGGGATCGCCGTCGGCATCATTGGCGTAGTGATCTTGAT
>SHYI01000022.1 GCA_009692905.1 Chloroflexota bacterium | reverse complement strand
TTGTCATGCGCGAAGGGTAGGCGATACGCCGCGTCGCTGGAAGTGGTGGGCGCGCTAGGATGCACCTATGCCGAGCGATCAGTCACCGAAGGGCGCCGTACCTCGACGCACTCCTACGCGCGCCGTCAGCGTGACGACCCCCGCCCCCGCAGCGATCGTGGCCCCAGCAAGCTCGGGTCTCGCTGGCAACAGCCCGTGGGCCTACGCCCCAGCCCCAGAGTCCCGTGAGATCGTCACGATTCGCCCGCGCTACGGCCTCTTCATCGACGGGAAGGAGCGCGCCCCCTCAGGTGGCGAGGTCACCATCACCTACAACCCCGCTACCGAAGAGCCCCTCGCCGAGATCGCGAAGGGGACCCCCGCCGACGCCGACCGCGCCATTGAGGCCGCTGATCGCGCCTATCGCAAGGTCTGGTCGAAGTTGCACCCACGCGAGCGGGCCAAGTATCTCTATCGCATTAGCCGCATCCTGCAGGAGCGCAGCCGTGAGTTCGCCGTCACCGAGACGATGGACTCGGGGAAGCCGATCCGTGAGTCGCGTGACGTGGATGTACCGCTCGCCGCCGCGCACTTCTGGTACTACGCGGGCTGGGCCGACAAGCTGGAGTACGCCGTTCCTGGCCGCCGACCCGAGGCGCACGGCGTCGTCGGGCAGGTGATCCCGTGGAACTTCCCACTCCTCATGCTGGCGTGGAAGATCGCACCGGCGCTTGCAGCCGGCAACACTGTGGTCCTGAAGCCTGCTTCAACGACACCGCTCACCGCGCTCCTTTTCGCCGATGTCTGCCGCCAGGCGGAACTCCCAGATGGGGTCGTCAATATTGTCACCGGCCCGGGCAGCACCGGCATGTCGATCGTTACCGACCCGCGCGTGGCGAAGGTCGCCTTCACCGGCAGCACCTCCGTCGGCGTCACGATCGCCAAGGGGATCGCCGGGCAGGGGAAGGGGCTCACCCTCGAACTCGGCGGCAAGGCGGCAAACATCGTCTTTGAGGACGCGGCGCTCGATCAGGCGGTCGAAGGCGTCGTCAACGGCATCTTCTTCAACCAGGGCGAGGTCTGCTGTGCCGGCAGTCGCCTCCTCGTTCAGGAGTCCATTGCCGAAGAGTTCCTTGCGCGGCTGCGCGATCGCATGTCGATGCTGCGCATCGGTGACCCGATGGATAAGAACACCGACGTCGGCGCGATTAACTCTAAGGCGCAAATGGAGTCCATTGGCGAACTGGTGGCGAGCGGCGTCGCCGAGGGTGCCCAGATCTGGCAGCCCGCCTGCGACCTGCCAACGCGCGGCTGGTTCTACCGCCCAACCCTCTTCACCAATGTGGCGCAAAGCCATCGCATCGCACGCGAAGAGATCTTTGGGCCCGTCTTGGCCACGATCACCTTCCGCACCGTTGCTGAGGCAATCGAGAAGGCGAACAACACGGCGTACGGACTCTCCGCCGGCATCTGGACGGAGAAGGGGAGCCGCATCCTGCAGGTCGCCAGCGCCCTCAAGGCGGGCGTGGTCTGGGCGAATACCTTCAACCGCTTCGATCCAACTGCGCCGTTCGGCGGCTACAAAGAGTCTGGCTACGGCCGTGAAGGCGGCATGCAGGGCTTGCACGCCTATCTGAGGAGCTCCTAGTCATGGGGAAGAAGTCGAAGCGCACTGAGAAGCTCAACCTCCCGTTGACGATTGAGTCAGAGGGCTCCGAGCGTCTTGAGGTGCGACGCACCGCCAAGCTCTATATCGGCGGCGCATTCCCACGGAGCGAATCTGGTCGAAGCCAAGAGGTTCAACTCGCAAAGGGCGGCGTCGCCAACATTGCACGCGGCTCGCGCAAGGACCTTCGTGAGGCGGTGCGCGTTGCGCGAATCGCCGCCGAGCCGTGGGCCGCACGCACCGCAATGGTGCGCGGGCAGATCCTCTATCGCGTTGCCGAACTGATGGAGGGTCGCGCGGCCCAATTCCGCGATGACCTAATCAGTCACGGCGCATCGAAGTCCGACGCGGCAGCAGAGGTCTCCGCCGCCATCGATCGCATGGTCTGGTACGCGGGCTGGCCCGACAAGCTCGCCGCTGTGCTTGGTGGCACCAATCCTGTCGCCTCATCGCACTTCGTCTTCACCCTTCCAGAGCCGACCGGCGTTATCGCCTCCATCGCCCCTGAGGCATCGCCGCTCCTCGGTCTCGTCTCGCGTCTCGGCGGCATCCTCGCTGGAGGGAACGTGGCGATTGTGTTGGCGAGCGAATCGGCGCCGCTCCCCGCCGTCACCCTGGCTGAAACACTCGCCGTGAGCGACGTTCCGGCGGGCGTGGTGAACATCATCACCGCACGCCGAGCGGAACTCTTGCCGCACCTGGTGCGTCACGCCGATATCGATGGGTTCGACCTGTGGGGCTGCCCCGACGCACTGCTCGTCGAGGCGGAGCAGGGTGCCGCCGAGCACGTCGCCCGCGTCGCACGTCGCCCGCATGGGGTGAAGGATCGCGCCGACGCCTTTGATGGGGAGCGCGGCGAGCGCATCGACGGCATCACCGCCTTCCTTGAAATGAAGACCGTCTGGCACCCAATCGGCTCCTAGCCGACGCCCCCGCGCCGGTGAGGCGCGCCGATCAGTACGTGCTAGTCGAGGGTGAAGTCGTCCGGATCGGCGTAGGCGCCCGTCACCTCTTTTTCGAGCTGCATCAGCAGGTCGTTGACCAGGCTCGATGCGCCGAAACGGAAGCGGTCGGGGGTGAGCCAGTCAGGGCCGAGCGTCTCGTGAACCACTACCAAGTATTGGATCGCCTCTTTCGCCGTGCGAATCCCGCCGGCGGGCTTCATGCCAACCACCTTGCCAGTGCGGTTCCAATGTTCGCGAATGGTCTCGAGCATGACGAGGGTCACGGGGAGCGTCGCCGCCGGTGTGACCTTGCCCGTTGAGGTTTTGATGAAGTCGCCGCCCGCGGCAATCGCCAGCGCCGATGCGCGTCGCACATCGTCATAGGTACCCAGCTCGCCCGTCTCGAGAATCACCTTGAGGTGTGCAGGCCCACAGGCTTCTTTTACGGCGACGATCTCGTCCCACACCTTGGCGTAATCACCGGCAAGGAATGCGCCACGGTCGATGACCATGTCAATCTCGTCGGCACCAGCGGCAACCGCGTACTTCGTCTCGGCGATCTTTAGGTCGATCCACGAGCGGCCGCTCGGAAAGGCGGTGGCGACTGCGGCAACCTTGACGCTGCTCCCCTTGAGCGCCTCTTTCGCCACGCCAACAAGGTCGGGGTAGCAGCAGAGCGCCGCGACCGAGGGCATCGAGGCATCACCAGGGAGCGGGCGCATCGCCTTGGTCGCCAGCTGGCGGATCTTCCCTGGCGTGTCTCTTCCTTCGAGGGTGGTGAGGTCGCACATGCTCAACGCCAGGCGGAGTGCCCACACCTTGGAGGACTTCTTAATGGAGCGGGTCTTTAGGGTGGCGACACGCTCCTCAATGCCAACACGGTCAACGGGGGTCGCGTCACGGAGCCAGGCCCCGAGCGCTCGCGAATCTGTCGCAACCGGCAGTGATGAGGTCATACGGGGGAGTATCCTCTCTCTCGCGGAGATGCGCACGCGGGTGCGCAGCCTGCGAGACAACGCGAGGGGAGGGGAGCAGTGGAGTTCCAGCGTGCCGATGATGCGCGTCGCCTCTTCTTTGAGATGCCGAAGCCTGAGCTTCATCTCCACCTTGATGGCTCACTGGATCCGGCCTTGGCCCTTGAACTTGCCGCAACGCGCAACGTTGATGCCCCGCGGGATTGGGCAGGGATGCGCGCCGCCCTCGTCGCCCCGGAGCGCTGCGCCGATCAGGCCGATCTCTTGCGCGCATTCGACCTGCCAATCGCCCTCCTGCAAGATGCCGAGGCGCTCGATCGCGCCGCTGAGCAGTTGGTGCGCGTCAAAGCTGCAGAGAACGTTGCCTATCTTGAGATGCGGTGGGGCCCACACCTCCACACGGCGAAGGGGCTCACGCAGTCACAGGTGATCGCCGCCGTTGCGGCCGGGGCGCAGCGCGCAGCAGAACAGACTGGCATCGAGGTGCGCTTGATCGTCACCGCCCTTCGCTCGCACTCGCTGGAAGAGAATCGCAACCTCGCAACTGCCGCAGTCGCCGCTCAAGACATCGGCGTCGTGGGGTTCGATCTTGCTGGCCGCGAGGCGGCATTCCCCGATCCACTCACATTCAAAGAGTCATTTGACATCGCGCGCAGCGGCGGACTCGCGATCACCCTCCATGCGGGGGAGTGGGGCGGCGCTGCGCAGGTGCGCCGCGCGCTTGAGGTGCAGCCCGCGCGCATCGCTCATGGTGGCGTCGCGGTTGATGACCCATCGCTCTGCGCCGAGCTCGCCGCGCGCAACGTCTCGCTCGACCTCTGTCCTACCAGCAATACGCAGGCCGCGATCGTTGCGGGCTACGGAGATTTCCCGATTGCCGAACTGCGTCGGCGCGGCGTGCCAATCACCCTCAATACCGACGACCTGGTGGTGAGCGACGTCACCCTCTCGGAGGAGTACCTCCATGTGCATCGTCGGCTGGGGCTCCCCGTCTCAGACCTGATTGCCCTGGCGCGAACCGGCTACGACTTCGCCTTCGCCGAGCAGGGAACCAAAACCCGCCTCAGGAACGCCCTGGAGACGTGGCTATCGCAGCGGGGTATGTAACAGAGCCGCAACCTTCTCCCGCTACCCAATTGCAATACGTACGCATGCCGAGGCGTTATGAGGCACAATGCCGCCACGGTCAGCGAATGGCTGACCCGCTCGTCGCCGTGGGCGTCTGAGCAAAAGGAAATAGCGGAGGGCTACATACATATGAAGACGCGAATGTTCGCGCTCCTCACCGTTCTCGCTCTTATCGCCGCAGCGTGCGGTGGCTCGACGGCTTCGCCGTCAGCTTCCGTCGATGCCGGGAAGGGTGATTACAAGGCATGCCTCTCGTTGGACACGGGTGGACCTGCCGACAAGAACTTCAACCAGTCAGCCTACGAGGGCCTCGAGGCACTCAAGGCTGAAGGGTTCCAGACGGCTTACACGACCGCTGTTGATGATGCGTCGTACGCGCCGAACATTCAGCAGTTGATCGACGAAGGCTGCAATAGCGTGATCGCCGTCGGCTACAACCAGGGCACCGCCCTGCAGGGAGCCGCCCTCGACGCAGCCAATGCAGACATTGCATTCGGCTGGGTAGACGCAACCTGGGCACTTGAGGATGGCACGATTCCGGCGAACTTCACCGGTATCGACTTCCAGATCGACGAGGCTTCGATGCTCGCCGCCTACTTGGCAGCTGGCATTTCGACGACCAAGGTCATCGCCACCTACGGTGGAGCACCGTACCCAGGCGTAACGAAGTTCATGGATGGCTGGGTCGCCGGCGCCAAGTACTACGCCGACAAGAAGGGCGTTGCAATTGGTGTCTTGGGCTGGGATCCAGTCGCAGCTACCGGTACGTTCAACCCAAGCACCGCGCCGTTCAACGACGTGGTCTTTGGCAAGACGACCGCAGAGGCCTTCATGGGCCAGAGCGCCGACGTTGTGCACGCAGTTGCGGGCACCACGGGCAACGGCTCCTATCAGGCAATGATGGATGCGAGCAAGTACTCGGTCGGTGTGGACCTCGACCAGTGCGTCAGCCTTCCTGAGTATTGTGGAACGCTCCTGACCTCAGCACAGAAGAACATCGGTGCTGCAGTGATCACGGCAGTGAACTCCGCCTACGAAGGCAACATGGGCGGCACCAACTACATCGGTACGCTCGAGAACGGTGGCGTTCAGATCGCCACGCTCGATCGCACCGAGTCGGCTTGGACAGCCACCTTCGGCACGCTCGTAACCGCTGAGCTCAAGGCAGAGGTCGAGGCCCTTAAGGCCGCGATCATTGACGGCTCGGTAAATGTCCTTGAGTGGGCAAAGAAGTAAGTACTTCTCCATCGCTTCGGCGATGAAGTAGTCGCTCTCCGCCCGGGTGCTTCGGCATCCGGGCGGAAGAGTATCTCCAGCAAAGCAGTGACAGAGTAGGGAGGGTACGCGTCGCATGAGGCTTGAACTGCAGAAGATTACGAAGCAGTTCCCTGGCGTTCTGGCGAACGACCGAATCTCTATCTCCGTTGATAAGGGTCAGGTCCTCGGCCTTCTCGGTGAGAATGGTGCAGGGAAGACCACCCTCATGAACATCCTCTCGGGTCTCTACAAGCCCGACTCCGGCAAAATTCTTATTGATGGCAAGGAGCGCATCTTCCGCGATCCTGCCCAGGCCATCGATGCTGGCATCGGCATGGTGCACCAGCACTTCATGCTCGTACCCGTATTCGACGTCACTGAATCCGTCGTGCTCGGCAACGAGCCAACTAAGGGCCCTCTCGGCAGCTTTGATCGAGCCACTGCACGCGCGCAGGTCGCTGAGCTCTCAAAGAGGCACGGGCTCCACGTTGACCCAGACGCAAAGATTGAGTCGCTCCCCGTTGGTGTTCGCCAGCGCGTTGAGATTTTGAAGGCGCTCTATCGCAAGAGCGACATCCTCGTCCTCGATGAGCCATCGGCCGTGCTCACTCCGCAGGAGACTGAGGAGCTCTTCGAGATTATTCGCGGTCTCGCGAGGGGGGGCACCTCGGTCATCTTCATCACCCACAAGCTGAACGAGGTGATTGCCGTTGCCGACAAGATCACCGTGCTGCGCCGCGGCGCTGTGGCAGGAGAGACCATTCCAAAGAAGGCGACCGCCGCCAAACTCGCGGAGATGATGGTCGGGCGCGAGGTGCAGCTCACCGTCAGCCGTTCAAAGTCAAAGGTCGCCGAACCTATCCTGCAGGTGAAGGGCCTGAACGTGCTCAACGACGCGGGCGGCCTCGCCGTGAACAGCGCGACCTTTGATGTTCGGAGCGGCGAGATCCTTGCCGTTGCGGGAGTGCAAGGGAATGGCCAAACAGAGCTCGTTGAGGCCTTGACCGGCTTACGTCTCGTTGACTCAGGCACCGTTGTCCTTGAGAAGAAGCCACTGCATGCAGGTTCGCCACGTGAGATCGCGATGGCAGGGGTTGCACATATTCCTGAAGATCGCAATCGCGACGGCATGGTCAAGGGCATGACCATTGCAGAAAACTACATCTTGAACACGTACCACCTCCCGCAGTTCAACAAGAACGGCCTGCTGAACCGCAAGGCGATCGCCGCGGCAACGGAGCAGGCGGTCAAGGACTTTGACATTCGCACCCCATCAATTAGCACAGACATTGCGTCGCTCTCCGGCGGAAATCAGCAGAAGGTGATCGTTGCGCGCGAGTTCAGCCGCAATGTGCGTTTGGTGATTGCGGCACAGCCGACCCGTGGCCTGGATGTTGGATCCATTGAATACATCCATCGGCGCATTGTGGAGCAGCGCGATGCTGGCGCAGCCGTGTTGATTGTGAGCACAGAGCTTGATGAAGTGTTGGCGCTTGGCGATCGCGTCGCCGTGATGTACGAGGGCCGCATTGTGGGCATTCTGGATGCCAAGGAGGCGACGCGTGAGCGGGTCGGCCTCCTCATGGGAGGTATCACCAAGTGAACGGCTTAAAGAAGTTCGGTTCAAAGATTCGCATTCCAGCACTTTCGATCTCAGTAGCGCTGCTCGTTGGCGCGCTCTTCATCATCTTCACCGACATCGAAGTGCTCGGCGGACTGCTCTCTGATCCGATTGGGGCGCTGAGCCTCGGCGTTGGCCGGGCAGCAACCGCCTACAGCGCCCTCTTCCGCGGAGCGTTCGGCGATCCAGAGAATATCGGCAAGGCACTCGCCTCCAATGGCGACATCAAGCTCTGGGCGCGCGCACTGCGCCCGATCGTCGAAAGCGTCGTCGCCTCCGTGCCGCTGATCTTCGTTGGGCTTGGCGTCTCCGTCGCGTTCCGAACCGGCATCTTCAATATCGGTGGTGCTGGTCAGTACACCATGGGTGCCGTTGGCGGCACCATCGCCGCCCTGGTGTTTGGTGCGGGCGTTACACCGGCGCCAATTGCCATTCTCCTCGTGATGATCTTTGGAGTCATTGGGGGAGCAGCCTGGGCGTTCATTCCTGGCTACCTGAAGGCTCGCGTCGGCGCGAGTGAGGTGATCACGACGATCATGCTCAACTTCATCGCTGGGCAGTTCGTCTTCTTCCTCGTATCAAACTTCGAATTTATCCAGAAGCCACCACGCAATCAGCCAGTATCGAAGGAGCTCAGCCAGTTCGTGGACCTCCCCGGAATCTTGCCGATCGCAGCTCTGCGGCTGGACATCAGCATTATCATTGCGCTCCTAACCGCCGTTGCCGTCAGCTGGTTCCTCTTCCGGTCCACTCGTGGATTTGAGCTTCGCGCGGCCGGCTTGAATCTTGCTGCCGCGAAGTATGCGGGCATTGGCGCAGGCACCTCGATCATCACTGCAATGCTGATCTCAGGGGCAATCTCTGGTCTCGGTGGTGCACTTGTGGCCGTCGGCACGATCAAGCAGCTCTCGCCTGGTATCGGTGGAAGCGTTGGCTTCACTGCGATCGCCGTTGCCCTCGTTGGTGGTACGCGGCCGAGCGGCGTAGTTGCGACTGCGCTCGTGTTCGGCCTTCTGCAGCACGGCGGTAGCCTGATGCAGGTGGAGACAAGCATCCCAATTGAGATGCTCCTCTTCATCCAGGCGCTCGTTATCGCCTTCATCGCAGCCCCAGAGCTGACCCTTGGCATCTTGAAGAACCCGTTCCGTCGACGACCACGTTCGGTGGGCAAATGAGTGCGCAGGGAGGCAGCGTGAACAAGAGAAAGCCGGTTGCAGCGGCGCGCGCGAAGACCACCACGTCTGCCCCAGCAAAGCGATCAGTCTCTGTGGGGGACGGCGCTGATGCGCACCAGCAGCTCATCGCCTCACGCGTCCGTGCGGGGCTCTTCGCACTCTTCACACTGCTCTCCCTTGCCATTACAGCTGGCTCAGCGGGAGTCGAGGGGAATTTCGCATTCTGGGTGGACAAGGTCGGCGGCACAGATGTTGCCTTCTCAGTGCCGGTGGTACTCCTTTGGGCTGCCGTCACGGCTGGTTTTGGTGCGATGGCTGCGTTGCAGCTTGTGCGTGGCGCCTCGTTCAGGTGGCGCCTTGCAATCGGTCTCGTCTCGCCCGTCTTGGTGTTTGCCCTCCTGACCCGCCTCCTCGACGGCACAACCGCGAATCTGACCGTCTTCTTCACCAGCACGTTGCTGTACACCGTCCCTGTTGGAATTGGCGCGCTTGCCGGAATCGTTTCGGAGCGCAGCGGGATCCTCAACATTTCCGTTGAGGGGAAACTTCTCTTCGGCGCCATGATTGGCTCGATCGCCTCGAGCATCACGGGCATCGCCATCGCAGGGCCTATTGCGGGCGCGATCTTTGGTGCGTTGGTCAGCCTCTTCTTCGCCTGGCTCTGCATTCGCTACAGGGTTGATCAGATCATTGCTGGCACAGTCATCAACATCGGCGCGCTTGGCGTGACCACCTTTGCGTACCTGCGAATCCTTCAGCCGTACAGTGAATTCAACCGGCCGATCGGCATCACGCCGATTCAGATCCCGTTCCTCTCAGACATCCCCATTCTCGGGCCGATCCTCTTCTCGCTGAGCCCCTACTTTTACATCGCTGTGGGCTTCGTGCTCTTCTTCACCTACATGATCTACCGCACCCGCTGGGGTCTGCGTCTGCGAGCGGCAGGCGAGCAGCCGAACGCTGCGGGGACAGTCGGGATTGACGTCGTTAAGTTGCGCTACCGCGCAATGCTGGTCGCTGGTTTGCTTGCAGGCTTCGCTGGCAGCTACATCTCACTCAGCGGAACTGGTGGTTTTGGAATCAACACCAGCGCTGGCCAGGGCTTCATTGCTCTTGCCGCGGTGATCTTCGGTGCGTGGAATCCCATCTACGCGTTTGGAGCGGCACTGATCTTCGGTATGACGAGTTCGGCAACGACGCTCTTGTCGGGGCTTGGTGTTTTGATCCCGCCGCAGATCCTGCTCTCAATGCCATACATCGTCACGATCATCGTTGTGGCTGGTCTTATCGGTCGAGTGCGCGCACCAGCCTCTGCTGGTCGTCCGTACGACCAGGGATAGGGCGCTGGCCCTGTGAGCAACCCGTCGGTGCTCGGCTGGCCGACCTTCCATCACGCGAAGCTCACTCCTCGAACGGCACCGTTTGGCACCGTTGCCAGGCCGCTGCCACTCATCATCGATAGCGATCCAGGGCTTGATGACGCGTTAGCGATTGCGTGCGCGGTGGTGCGGCCCGAGATCAACCTGCTTGCGGTGACAAGCGTGGGCGGCAACGCCGATGTGCACCACTGCACCGAGAACGCCTTGCGACTGCTTCACCTCTACGGCGCAGATGACGTGCCGGTCGCCGAAGGTGCGGTCGGACCACTGGCAGGGCCTCTGGAGCGCGCCACCGAGGTCCATGGCGAGGGAGGCCTTGGCAACACCAAGCTGCCGAAGGCTCCGCGCACAGCCGAACCAGAAGGGGCTGTGGCACTGATGGCGCGCATCCTGGAGGCATCACCAGAGCCGGTGGCGATTGCCCCAGTGGGCCCACTCACCAACATTGCGCTGCTCATTCGCTCATACCCGCACTTGGCGCCGAAGATCTCGCACATCTGCCTGATGGGTGGCTCGGTAGGCGAGGGGAACTCCTCTGCGTCGGCGGAGTTCAACATCTACGCCGATCCAACCGCCGCTGAGATCGTCTTCAACAGTGGCCTGCCGATCACGATGATTGGGCTTGACGTTACGCACCACGCGATCCTCGACCGAACAATCCTTGATCGATTCGCGGCGCTCCCTGGTGCATCGGCGAAGGTTGCCGCAGAACTGCTGAAGTTCTCGTTTGACCGCTCCGCCGCCTGGGGCCAGGGCGAGAAGATGGCCATTCACGACGCCGTGGCGGTGCTGCATCTTGCTATCCCAGATCTTGTGGGCGTCTCGCGCTATCACGTTGTCGTTGACGCGACGCAGGGACCGGCGCGCGGTCGCACGATTGGAGATGCGAATCCATACCGCCTCAAGCGTGACAAGTTGGAGCCGAATTGCGACGTGGGGCTCACCATTGACAGCAAGCGATTCGCAGACGAGATGGTAGATATCTACTCGAAGCTGCCATGAGCGAGCTGAAGCCGAATCCGCTCCCGCTCTCGACGCCGTTCCCGCCGTCGCCACGCCGCGCACCACTCGGCACCGTTGCGAAGCCACTGCCGATCATCATCGACTGTGATCCTGGCCATGACGATGCAATGGCGCTCGCCGTTGCCTTTGCCCG
>SHYI01000021.1 GCA_009692905.1 Chloroflexota bacterium | reverse complement strand
GCTCATCCTTCGTCTCGGAGATCTCCCGAACCGTGGCCTCGGTCAGGCCGGCCTTCGTCTCGCGCAGGTAGGTGATGTCGTCGTGGAAGGCGTACTGCTCCCGTTCGTCGCGAACCGTCTCCTTAGCGACCGTCATGGAGCCTCCTCTTCCCTGCTGGACTCTGCGGGGTAATCCCGACTGATTCTATCAGGATTGGCTTCGGGACCCCTATTTAGGCGGCCTTCGCCCGCTTGCCGCGTGAGAGGCTCTCCTTGAGCCCGTCGATAAGGCTGTACACCACTGGCACCACGAGCAGGGTGAGGAGCGTCGATGAGAGGAGTCCGCCAATCACCACCGTGCCGAGTTCGGCGGCGATGATCGAGCCCTCGCTCGGCCCCGCCGCGAGCGGCACGAGTGCGAGGATCGTGGCGACCGCCGTCATCAGGATCGGGCGTACCCGAGTTGCACCAGCGCGCAGAAGGGCATCTTTCGTTGGGACCCCCTCATGACGTAGCTGTTCAACTCGGTCGAGCAGCACGATGGCGTTCGTCACCACGATACCGATCAACATCAAGAAGCCGATGAGCGCCGAGATGCCGATTGGGCGATCGGTGATCAACAGTGCTGGGAAGGCACCGATGACAGCGAGCGGCAGGCTGAACATGATCACGAGCGGATCAACCAGCGAGTTGAAGACCAGCACCATGGTCAGGTAGACGAGCAGGATTGCAACGGCCATCGCAGTGAAGAGGCCGCTGAACGACTCGTTCTGCTGCTCCGTCACGCCGGCGAGGCGCACGTCGACCTTGCTCAACTTTCCTGCATCCTGGAGTTCGGTGACCGCGGTCTTCACGGCGGTGTTCACGGCGCCGGTGTCGGCGACCGCGATCTCGCCGCTCACGTTGGCGGCGAGCGCCTGGTCGATGCGCGTAATGCTTGATGGAACGGAGAGCTCCTCAATTGTTGCGATGCTGCTGAGTGGCACCTTCTTTGCGCCGCCAACCAGGTACGCACCGAGCTGGGCGATGTCGCTGACGGAGCTGCTATCGATCTTCATGGAGAGGTTCACCTTTGAGCCGTCAATCGTGATCTGTCCGAGCTGCGAACCGACCAGGAGATTGCGCACCTCGCCAGCTACCTGAGCTGCCGAAAGTCCGGCCATCGCGGCCGTTGATGGATTGACCGTGATCTCAATCTGGCGGCCGGCCTTCACAAGATCACTCTTCACGTTTGCGAGGTCGCCATTCGCAGCGAGCGTGGTGACGAGGAGGTCCGATGCGGCCTCAACATCCGCGGCGCGCTCACCAGTAACGATCACCGAGATAGCGTTGGAGCCGGCGGCAAAGCCGATCTCCTCAATCGTCACGGTCCATCCCTGGGTGCCCACCTCTGCGAGCGATTCCGCCAGGCGGGTCTTCGCTTCAGCGAGATCCGTATCGGCACTAAGAACAACCGTCATGCGTGCGGCGTTCGGCGCCCGGCCCGTGGTGGCGGCGACGAGCGTTTGCGTACCTGTCGAGTCCGCGCTCGGAATCGAGGTCGTTACCAACTCAACGGTTTGGTCCTTCTCAAGAATCTCGTAGGCGACACGGCTACGCGTTAGGACACGCTCTGTTGAGGTGCCGAGTGGCGGGTTGACCGTCACGGTGAGCACCTTCTCGCTTCCGCTGTTCAAGAACTGAGTTGGAATGGAACCTGCGAGCGAGGTGGCCCCAAGGAAGAGGCTGAATGCGATGAGCAGCGTGACGAACTTCGTGGCGCGACGTCGCAGCGCAAGTCCGAGCACTGGCAGATAGAGGCGCCCCCAAATGGAGACCTCTTCGTGGTCGGTGTCGACCGCGTACGGAATCGTTGCCTTGGAGCCCTTCACCTTCACCAAGAAATAAGCGAGCACCGGAATCACCGTAAGGGCAACAACCAGCGATGCGAGCAGGGCGTAGGTCACGGTAAGCGCGAAGGGGAGGAAGAACTGGCTGATCAGGCCGCCCACAACGCCGAGCGGCAAGAAGACCGCAATCGTCGTGATGGTCGAGCTGGTGATCGCCGAGGCGACCTCGCGCGTGCCGTTCAGCACCGCTTCGCCGATGGGCTCACCCTGGCTGCGGTGTCGGTAAATGTTTTCGAGCACCACAATGGAGTCGTCAACGACGCGACCAACCGCTACGGCGAGGCCGCCGAGGGTCATGATGTTAATGCTGATTCCGGTCACTGACATGAGAATGATGGCCGCCAAGACGCTCAGCGGGATGCTCACTGCAGCCACGATGGTTGAGCGCAGGTTGAGCAAGAAGATAAAGATCACAACAACGGCGAAGGCTGCACCAAGGCCACCCTCCTTCAGGAGGGCATCGATGGATTCAAGGATGAAGACCGATGAGTCGGTGACGATCGAGTGCTTGACCTGCGCATCGTGCGCGGCGGCAAACTCTTCGATGGCGGCAATGGACTCCTGGGCGGTGGTGACCGTATTGGCATCGGCCGATTTGCCCACGCTGATGGTTAGGCCAGGGGTGCCATTCGTCTCAGACCAGCCGGTGGTGTGCACCTCGGCGAGCGAGATCGTCGCGACATCCTTCAAGAAGACGGGGTACGGCTGGCCCGCTGGGGTAACGCCGCCACCGACGATGAGGTTCTCAAGGTCGGCAACGGAGGTGAAGCGACCGGTTGCCGAGACTGGCACTAGGCCTGTGCCGACTGGGAGCTGCCCCCCTGGATAGGTCAGGTTGTTCGCCTGAATCAGGCCTTGTACCTGCGACATGCTGACGCCCGTCGCGGTGAGCTTCGCTGCGTCGAGTTGAATAAACGCCTGCGTCTCAGTGCCGCCCGATAGGTCGGCGGCGGAGATCCCGCTAATGCCACGAATGCTTGGCATCAGCTCGTTCTGGGCGAGGGCTGCGAGTTCTGAGAGTGTCGTGCCGCTCTTTGGGGTCAGGGTGGCGATCACCACGGCAGACGAGTTGATGTTGAAGTTTCGGACCACTGGGGTGACGCCAGCGGGGAGGCGCGAACCGTCGATCGCGGCCTCAATCTGGCGCACGATCTCCTTGACGTCGCTCCCGTAGGCGAATTGGGCGGAGACGAAGCCGAGCCCAGTCGTTGAGACGGAGCGGAGCGACTCAACCCCTGCCACCGAGGCAACGGCAGCCTCAATCGGCGCGGCCACCTGCTCGGCGACATCGGCCGTGCCCGCCCCTGGGTACGGGGCGATGATCGTCACGATTGGGAAATCAATGTTTGGAAGCAGCTCCTGCTTCAGGCTCCCCCAGCTCGCCACGCCCCCGCCGAATACTGCGAGTGCGATCAGGATGGTCACGCTGCGTCGAGCGACCGCGAGCTTGGTCAGGAAAAACATGGAACCCCCTCTATTCACCGATTGGAGTGGGCAGCAGTGCCCAACAGGCGTAGTATCGCGGAATCCCGCCGAGGATGCTGCGGGGCTAAAAACGTATTAAGGGGGGTTAATCATGACCACGCGAACGGCGACCGCCACCTGGAACGGCTCACTCCTTGAGGGCTCCGGGGCCATCACCTCGTTTGAGAGCGGAGCGATCGGCACGCTGCCAGTAAGTTGGCCGCGACGCTCCGAGGCGCATGACGGGTCAACCTCTCCAGAGGAGTTGCTCGCCGCAGCGCACGCATCCTGCTTCGCGATGGCGCTCTCGGGCGGCCTCGCGCGCAATAACACTCCGGCCACGCAGCTCGACGTTTCAGCGACCGTGACCTTTGAGAAGGTCGAGGCGGGTTGGCGCGTCACGAAGTCGGCACTCACCTTGAAGGGTGATGTTCCGGGTCTTGATGCTGCCAAGTTTGCGGAGCTTGCCGAAGGGGCGAAGGGCGGCTGCCCAATTTCAGCAGCGCTAGCGGGGAACGTCGAGATCACCCTCTCGATTAACGCCTAAGCCTCGTCGCGCACCGCGCGGATCGCTGCGGCGGTCCCGCGGGCAATGCGCGCAATCTCCTCGTCGCCAATCACGAACGGTGGGCCGATCACGAGCTGGTCGCCATCTACCCCGTTGGCTTGGCCGGTCGCGCTATAGAGAAGCAGGCCAACATCAGCAGCGTTCTTGGCGTGCGCCAACACGCGCTCGGTGACGCGCTTGGCACGCGCGTGAGGCGCCTTACTGGCGCGGTCGGCAACAAGTTCGATTCCGAGCAGCAGGCCGCGCCCGCGAATCTCGCCGACCCACGGATCGTCAACGAGCTCTGCCTCAAGTGCCGCGCGCAGCTGGGCGCCTCGGGTTGCAGAGGCTTCAATCAGGTTCTCGTCGCGCAGAATCTTCAACACGGAGCGCGCAACGGCGGCTCCGGGAATCGAGTGGCTATAGGTGAAGCCGTGGACGAAGCCACTCGCCAAGATCGGCTCAGCAACGTGGCCCGCTGCGGCAACGAAGCCGAACGGCCAGTAGCCACTCGTCACGCCCTTCGCGGCGAGCAACAGGTCTGGCTGAAGCTTCCAATGGTTTGAACCAAACCAGGTTCCGGTTCGGCCGAATCCAGTCATCACCTCATCGGCAACGAGGAGCACCTTATTGCGCGCGCACCACGCACTGATCGCCGGCCAATAGTCGTCGGGTGGGACGGCGGCGGCGAGCGTTGCACCGACGATCGGCTCGGCAACAAAGGCGGCGATGCGTCCAGGGCCAACGCGCTTCAGCAGCGCGTCAAGTTCGGCGACCGCTTCGGCGCCGCTAGCAATGGCGTTAGCGCCGTCGTGACCAGCACGATACGAATACGGGGCCGAGACATGCTCAAAGCGCCCGAGCCACGGCTCATATGGGCGACGCAGCCCAGTGCGACCAGAGAGGTCGAGAGCGCCGAGCGTGTTGCCGTGATAGCTCCCCCAGCGGCTCACCACCACGGTGCGATCGGGCTCACCTTGTGCCAGCCAGTAGGCGCGCACCATCTTGAGCGCCGTCTCTGCCGCCTCCGAACCGCCGGAGACCGGATAGAGGGACGGCTCGTTCATTGGCAGAAGTGGGCCAACCTCACTCGCCCAGGCGTCGAGGGTTTCGGCGGTGAATGCGCTCCCATGGGCGTAGGCGATCTTCGCCATCTGCGCCGCAGCGGCATCAGCAACGGCGCGTCGCCCGTGGCCAATCCCCACCACGATTGCGCCACCTGCCGCATCGAGATAGCGACGACTGCTCTTGTCGGTGATGTACGCGCCGTCACCAGACGCAGCGATGGGGAGCGCGGCGCCGCCGCGACTGAAGATCTTGCCGCTGCTCACGAAACGTATGCTCCGGTCGGATCGAGCTCTTCGCGGATCAGGCGCAGCTCCTCGTCAGTTGGCGTTGGCGTGGCGGGGACGTTCTGTGGGATGCGAATCTCCCAACCAATGGATGCGCGCACCTCATCGAGTGTTGCGCCCGGATGCAAACTGCGCAGTGCCATCTCGCCGTCGTCATCAAAGCCGTACACGCCAAGGTCGGTGATGACGCCCGACGGTCCGCTGCCGCCCCACCCCTGCGCCGCGCGCGTCTTCGCTGCTGCAACTGCGCCGCCAAGGTTGCCAGGAGAAGTGCGGAAGTCGAGCTCTTTGACAAAGCTGCGCGTGCTCTGACGCATGATCACCAAAATCTCTTTGGCGTTGATGGCAATCTCGCATGCGCCACCTGATCCTGGGAGGCGCGTCTTCGGTGCGGCGTAGTCGCCGATCACCGTCGTGTTCAAGTTGCCGAATCGATCGATCTGCGCGCCGCCGAGGAAGCCCACATCAATGCGACCCCCCTGCAGGTAGAGGCCGAAGAGGTCGTGCATGGAGACGGTCGCGGTGGAGCCGGTCACGATCGTTGGATCGCCAATGGAGAGTGGGAGTCGTGCCGGATTTGCGCCGAAGACGCCCGCCTCGTAGACCAGCTCCATCTCTGGTGCGACGGTGCGCTTGGCCAGGTTTACGGCGATGTTCGGGAGGCCCACCCCCACGAAGCAGACGCGCTTTCCGGTCAGGGCGTGCGCCGAGGCGACAACCATCAACTCGCTCTTGCTCGCTGGGCGCTGGCCGCTCATCGGTAGTCTCCGTAGTCAACCGAACCAGATGGGGCACTCGTTGGGGTGAGCCCCTTGAAGTAGTCGCCACCGAACTTCGCCACGTAGGCGGCACGATCAGAGACGCCGTAGACCCACTCCTGCAGCCACGCCTCGGTGGCGGCGGCATCACGGCTGATGGTGTCCCACTCACGGTAGAAGGCATTGTCACGATCGTACGAACCTTGCACGTACGACGGATGCGCACCGAACGGTTCGCACACCACGGCGCTCACAATCAGCCCAGGAATAATGGTGCGATTCGGATCGGCGCGAATCACACTCGTCGGCACGATCTCTTCAACAACGGCGATCACGCGCTTCGCAGCGAATGCCGCCTCCTTCTGGCATCCGAGCAGGCCCCACATCTGTACGTTCCCCTCAGCGTCGGCGCGCTGGGCATGGATGATCGTCACGTCGGGGTTGAGCGGCGGCACGGCGTAGATCTCTTCGCCGCCGAACGGGCTCTGCACCGTGCGAATCAGCGGATTCACCTTCGGCAGGTCGCTCTCGGAGTAGCTGCGCAGCGGGTAGAACGGGAGGCGGTGCGCACCGGCTACATAGCGACCGACCATGCCGTGATGGCTGTACTCCTCGATCTCCAAGAGTGATTCGCCGGGGGCGAGCGCGGCTGGCTCCGTGCGCCGGCGAATCGCATGCAGCGAGCCGACGCCAGGATTGCCGAGCCAGCTAAAGATCAATTTCTTGGCACAGCCTGCAGCGACCATCTGGTCGTACACGAGATCGGGCGTCATTCGTGCCAGCGTCAGGTTGCGTCGCCTCTGTCGAATGATCTCGTGCCCCGCCGCAAACGAGATGCAGTGGGTGAACCCTTCGATTGCCACCGTATCGCCGTCGTGCACATGCGCGGCGATCGCCGTGCGCATATCGACGAGCTTTGAGGTGTTCACCTGCTCACCCCTGCGCCTGACGGCTGGTGCCCGCGCATGGGCGCTCGCTCAGTGCCGTGCGGCGACTGCCGCTGCGGCCTCAGAGAAGATGCGGATGGCCGTATTCATTTCGACTTCGTTCACGACGAGTGGTGGGCTCATGCGCACGCCGCGGTCGCCACATGTCAGCACAAGGAGGCCGCGCTCAAACGCCTCGACCTCAACCTCGCCGGCAATGTCACCGTCGGTGAAGTCGACGCCGATCATCAGGCCGATGCCACGAATGTCGGTGACATGCTTATTTCCCGCAAGGCCAGCGCGCAGCCCCTTGAGCGCTTGTGCGCCGCGGTCAATCGCGTTCTGCATCAGGTTCTCATCGCGAATCACCTCAAGTGTGGCGATGGCCGCAGCTGCCGCAACCGGGTTGCCACCGAACGTTGAGCCGTGCGAGCCTGGCTTCCAGCGCATCCAGTGCTCCTTCGCGATAACAGCGCCGATCGGCATCCCTGAGCCGAGACCCTTCGCCGCGGCGACGATGTCGGGCTCAATGCCGAAGTTTTCAATTGCCCACATCTTGCCGGTGCGAGCAACGCCAGACTGCACCTCGTCCACAACGATGGCGATGCAGTACTTGTCGGCGATCGCCTTCAGACGCGGGAAGAACTCCTTGTCGGGGACGATGTAGCCGCCCTCACCCTGCACCGGCTCAACAACAAATGCGGCAATCTCATCACCAGGGATGGTGCGCGCGATAATGCGCTGCTCCAGCTCATCAAGACCCTCGCTGCCGAATGGCACATGCAAGAAGCCTGGCGCGAGTGGACCAAAGTGGGCGTGATACTTCGCCTTGGAATTTGTCAGCGTCAGTGCGCCGAGGGTTCGTCCGTGGAAGCCGCCGACGAAACCAACGATCCACTGGCGACCGCTCATATAGCGCGCCAACTTGATGGAGGCCTCAACCGCTTCGGTCCCTGAGTTCTGCAAGAGGACCTTTGATGGCCCCTTCCATGGTGCCGATGCGGCAAGCGCCGATGCGAGCTCCTGGTAGCGCTGCTCGTAGAAGTCGGATGCGCTGTAGTGCAAGAGGCGCTGCGCCTGCTGCACGATCGCGTCGACCACGCGCGGGTGGCAGTGGCCCGTGGAGTTCACGGCGATGCCGGCGCAGAAGTCGAGGAAGACGTTCCCATCCTGATCCTCAACGCCCATGCCAAAGCCGCGTACGGGGGCAAACGGATAGGCGCGGGGCAGGCTTCCGGAGACGACGGCCTGGTCGGCGGCAACCTGGGCGAGGGCCCTTGGGCCGGGCACCTTGGTGACGAGGTGCGGCAGCGTGGCTGGCCAGGTTGCAGGCTTCTCGGCGATCGTCATGGTGCCCCTCCTATGCATGCTTTCTATGCGGAGTGTATACGAGGAGGTCCCCGTTTAGCGGACGATTGTCTGGCTCTGCTCACGCAGGTACTGCGGCACGTAGTAGAGGCCACCGCCCGACTTCCCCGTCGTGCCCGACTTCTTCCAGCCGCCGAACGGCTGGACCATCGGCCATGCGCCGGTCGTGGAGCCCACCCGGCGGTTTACGTAGATAACGCCGCCATCAATGGTGTCGAGGAAGGTCTTGATCTCGGCCTCATCCTCGGTATAGCAACCGGCGGTGAGGGCGTACTCGCTCTCGTTGGCGAGGGCGATCCCCTCTTCGAACGAGGCGATCTTCGCCACCGCAACGAACGGCGTGAAGAGCTCGTCCGTAAAGAGGCGATGCGTTGCTGGGAGCCCCGTCACCACGGTCGGTGTGACGTAGAAGCCCTTGGCGAGATCGCCATCGGTCAGGCGACCGCCGCCGATCTCGATCGTTCCATCACGCTTCGCCTCGTCGCAAGCCTGCATAAAGGTGTCGACGGAGCGCTGGTTGATGATTGGTCCAAGGAAGACGCCGCGCACCGTTGGGTCGCCGACCTTCAGCGCCTTCGTCTTCTCTACGAGGTGCTTCACGAATTCGTCATGCACCGACGCTTCGATATAGACGCGGCTATTCGCCGAGCACTTCTGCCCACCGAGACCGAACGCAGAGCGAAGGACCCCTTCGGCCGCCTTCTCAAGATCCGCATGCTTTGAGATGATCGTTGGGTTCTTTCCGCCCATCTCAACAATGACAGGCTTCGGATAGTTCTTGGCAAACGATCGGTAGACCTGCATGCCCACCTCGGCTGAGCCGGTGAAGGTGATGCCGGAGACATCGTGGTTCTCCTGCAGCTCCGCGCCGACGCTTTCGCCTGGCCCCATCACCATGTTAAAGACACCGGCAGGAATTCCTGCATCGCTAATCGCTTGCGCGAGCAGCACCGCCGAGAGCGGCGCCTCTGACGAAGGCTTCAGCACCACCGAGTTGCCGGCAACAAGTGCAGCACCAACTGGGCCGCCCATCAGGGCGAAGGGGAAGTTGAATGGGCTGATGACCGCCCAGACGCCGTACGGCTTCAGAACGGTGGTCGTCTCAACCTTTGCGTCACCAAGGTTCCCCATGGTGTGGATGTAGCCCTTATTGCGCTCAACCTCACCCGCGTAGATGCGGAAGAAGTCGGCGGTCTCTTCGACGTCGCCGAGTGCCTCGAGGCGGTTCTTGCCAACCTCAATAGAGAGGAGTGCGGAGTAGAGGAACTGTCGCTCGCTGATCAGCTCGGCTGCCGCGCGAATCAGCGCGACGCGCTCCTGCCATGGTCGCTTCGACCAGGCTGGGTACGCCGCCTTCGCCGCGGCGATCGCCGCCTTTGCGGTGCTGCGGTCGCCCTTACTAAAGGTGCCGACGACACTTCCGTCGATTGGGGACTTCTTCACAAAGGTGTCACCCGCGGTGGACCAGCTGCCGTTGATGAAGTTGCCGTGTGCGCCGCCCATCATGGCGCGGGCCTGCGCGAGGCCGGCCTCATACCCAATGTGGATCTCCTCATTGGAATCGTTCAGGGTGGCGTACGTGATCTTCAACTTCTCAGCCATGAGTCCATCCTTACTTGTGCGGCGCACATGCGGCGCGCTATCGGGCTGAGTCTACCGCGCCGCGGCGGCTCGGCAGGAGGGGCAGCGCCCCTGGAGCGAGAGATGGTCGAGGTCGGCGGCGTAGCCGGTGGCCCGCTCAATCGCCGCAAGGATCGGCTTCGCCGCCGTGGCATCAAGCTCCACCTCGGCGCCGCACCCCTGGCAGTACAGGTGACCGTGCGCGAGCACCTCCTCTAGGTGGTACGTCTCACGGCCGTCGACACCGTGGTGGTGGCTCGCGAATCCCAGCTCTTCGAGGAGATCGAGCGTGCGGTAGACCGTTGAGGGGGTCGCCGACAGATCTGCGGCTCGCACGCGCTCCACCAGTTCGGCCCCAGTCGCATGGCCGTCAGAGGCGGCAAGCACGTCGGCGATCAGCTGCCGCTGCTCGGTCCAACGCTGGCCGCGCGCCTGCACCGACGCCTGGAGACGGGTGGCGAGGCTCCGCTGTGGATCGGTCGTGGGCTTCATCCCAGGGAGGATACGGGAATCCTTATTGCAATGCATTGCGATAGACTAGGTTGGTCGCCCAGCGGTCGATGCTGGAGCTGAGGAGGTTTGATGTACCCACAGTTGCATATCCCCGACGGGTTCCTGTCGCCGCAGCTCTCCCTCCTGCTCTGGGTCGCGACAGCCGTGCTTGTGGGGATCGCCGTGCGGAAGTCCGGGCGCGCTGATGTGAAGCTGCTTGCATCGCAGCCGATCCTAATGGGGGTGCTCGGTGCATTCATCTTCGCGGCGCAGATGTTCAACTTCCCCGTCGCCACGGGCACCAGTGGCCATCTGCTCGGTGGGGTACTCGCCGGCTATCTGCTTGGCCCGTGGGCGGGCACGATCGTGATGGCAACGGTGATTGGCATCCAGGCACTCCTCTTTCAGGATGGTGGTCTGTTGGCGCTCGGCGCCAACATTTTCAACATGGGGATCATTGGCACACTTGGCGGTTCGTTTGTCGCCCGCGGAATTGGAACAGCGCTTGGCGGTAGCCGCAGCGCATCCATCCTCGGCGCAGGAGCCGCCGCCTGGCTTGCCGTTGTTGCGGCGGCAGGATTCACCACGTTGCAACTTGGCCTCTCCGGCACCACTAATGTTGCTATTGGGCTTCCCGCAATGCTCGGCGTGCATGCCCTCATCGGCATTGGCGAAGCACTGATCACCGTTGCCGCGCTCACCTTCATCGCACAAACGGCCCCAGACATTTTGTCGGGAGTGAGCGCACCATCAAAAGCATCGCCAGTACGTCGCCTGGTGATTGGAGTGGCGATTGCAGGTGGGGTAGCCACACTCGCGAGCCTCTTCGCATCGACTGATCCAGATGGCCTTGAGGCCGTTGCAGTGCAGCTTGGATTTTTGAATGCGGGGGTTGGGGCCCCATTTGAGCTCTTCCCCGACTACACCATTCCCGGACTTGATGGCGGCGCATCGACCGCTGTCGCCGGCGTACTTGGGATCATCGTTGTGATTGGCGTGCTGTTTGCACTGGGGCGACTCGCGCGAAGTCGAGCACAATCGTGATCGCCGAATCGCGTGGGGTTGGCCGTGACACACGTGCTGCCGTCATTGCAACGCTCGCCTTTGTCACCGCGGTCGCACTTCTGCCGCCTGGCTCGTATCTAGCACTGCTGCTCTCGTGGCTTCTGCTCGCGTTTGCCGGTGCACTGCTCGGGATTAGTCCAGGTCGCCTCGCGCGGCGCGGACTGGTTGCGTTGCCGTTTGTCGTTGCTGCAGTGCCGATTGTGTTCCTGCGGAGCGACGAGCTGCTCTGGGCTGGCTCAGTCGGCCCCCTCACCCTGCAGATTTCGGGTGCAGGACTGCGTATCGCGCTCACCGCACTCATCAAGGCATGGATCAGCGTGCAGGCGTCCATGCTGCTCTTGGCGTTTGCGAGTGCCCCCTCAATCGTCACCGCCCTCCGCCGCATGAAGCTCCCCGAAGTGATCGCCACGAGTGCTGGATTAACCATTCGGTATCTCGAGCTCCT
>SHYI01000020.1 GCA_009692905.1 Chloroflexota bacterium | reverse complement strand
GAGTCTTTGTCGGTCAGCCAATCGCTCATGCCAGATCGGTGCAAGAGCAACTGCGCGATGGTGGCCGAGGGCGCCACCTGGGCCTCAGGGACAAGCGTTGATGCGAGCGTGCTCAGCGGCAAGATTCCACAGTGATCAAGGAGCAGCGCAACTGCGGCGGTGAACGCCTTGCTCGTACTCGCGATCGCAAACGGCATCGATGGAGTCACGGTGCGCCTGCTCTTGGTGTCGCCAACACCAACAGCGGCGGTGAGGCTGCGACCGTCGTCCCAGCGGATGGCAACCGAGACGCCTGGGTGGCGAGTTCGACGCGCCTTCTGCCAAGCGACGACTTTGGCGGTGAGGGCCTTTGCAAGGGTGGGGTCAACTGCGCGCGCTGGCGAAAGTGGCACGGGTCGCGCCGCACAGGTGCGCCAGTCCACTGGATCCGTTGCGGACGCCGGTGTTGCAGCTTGGCCGGAAAGGCTGACCGCAGCGATGAGCAGCGCGAGGCAGAGGCGAGTGACGGGGCGCAACTTAGCGGTGAGAGACATAGGCGGATTCTAACGGCTCGTGATCGCCGCCCGCTGAGCCCAGTGACTACGCGTGGAGCCCGAACTGCACCGCGGCAAGTTTGGCGTAGAGGCCGCCCTTTGTGCGCAACTCCTCATGTCGACCGCGCTCAACGATGGTGCCGTGATCCAAGACGATGATCTGATCTGCCGAAGAGACGGTGCTCAGGCGGTGCGCCACGGCGATGGTGGTGCGACCCGCCATGGCACGCTCGAGCGCCTGCCGCACATGGCGTTCCGAGACCGAGTCGAGTGCCGAGGTCGCCTCGTCGAGCAACAGGATTGGTGGGTCCTTGAGAAGTACGCGGGCGATTGCTAGGCGCTGACGCTCGCCGCCGGAGAGTTTGTAGCCGCGCTCGCCCACGACCGTATCGAGCCCCCGTGGCAGCTCCTTGATGCGCTCTGCCAGCGAGGCCCCCGCAAGTGCTGCGAGGATCTGTGCATCGGTCGCCTCTGGTCGCGCATAGAGCAGGTTGTCGCGAATGCTGGCATGTAGCAGGTGTGTCTCTTGCGTCACCACGCCAATCATCTCGCCGAGTGATCGCAACTTGATTCCGCGCACATCCACACCATCAAGTTGCACTGAGCCTGCGCTCGCATCCCAGAAGCGCGGAATCAAACTCAAGATCGTGCTCTTCCCTGAGCCCGATGGACCAACGAGAGCGGTGAGGCTCCCTGGTTCGGCGGTGAACGAGATGTTTGTGAGACCGAAGGAATCACGCCTCTGTCGACCCTGCCCTTCTGGCGGCGCCGGGTAGCGGAAGCTCACCTCGTGCACGGTGACCTGCCCGCGAACGCCGGATCGGGTCAGCGTGACCGCGTTCGGCGCGTCAACAATCTCAGGGACAAGATCGAGATAGGCAAAGATGCGCTCGAAGAGCGCCAGGCTTCCGCCGATCTCTACCTGCAGGCCAAGTAGAGAGGCGAGCGGGAAGAAGAGTCGGCTCTGTAGCGTGGTGAAGGCGACGATGTCACCGATCGTCGGCGCGTCTGGTGCGCCAGCAACAGAGAGTGAGCCGGCGGCGAAATAGACCAACGCCGGAATGCCGCTGAAGACCACCTGCACCACCACGCCAACCCAGCGACCAGTGAGCGCTTGGCGGAGTTGCAGCGTGGCGAGTTCGTCGGATCGCTTCGTGAAGCGCTCGGCACCAGCCTCTGAGCGGCCGAATGATTTCGCCAAGAGTGCGCCGTCCACCGAAAGGTGCTCTTCGGCAATTGCCGTGAGGTCGGCGAGCGCCGTCTGTACCTCGCCACTCGCCTTGCGGCGGGCCGCTGAGGCTTTTGAGCTCAAGAAGAGGAAGAGTGGCGCAACGGCAACGCTCACCGCCGTGAGGCGCCAGTCGATGATCGTCATCGCCACCAACGTTGAGACGACGATGGCAATGCTTGACGCCAAGTTCCCGGCGGCGTCACTCACGACCGACTGCACCCCCGACACATCGTTGGTGAGGCGGCTCTGAATCTCGCCCGTGCGCGTCTCCGAGAAGAAGCGGATCGGCATCGACTGCACATGGGTGAAGAGGGCGTTGCGCAGGTCGCGCATCACGAACTGACCCACAGAGGCGGTGAGCCACGCCTGGGCGAGTCCGATCCCGCCGTTGATGATCGGCACCACCACCATCAGCCCGGCGTAGAGGGCCAGCAGGCCAAGATCGCGCTGCGGAATCGCCTCGTCGATGAGGAGCTTTAAGAGGTACGGGTTGGCAAGCCCCAGGATGCTCGACCCAAGGATGGCCAGCCCAATAACGCTGAGTCGCCCTCGATATGGCCCAAAGAACTTCGCCGCTCGTCGTAGCAGTGGCAGTGCCGCCCCAGCTGGCTTCGTTGGACCGTTGCCTTCGCCGCCGAACATGTGGCCGCCGCGCCCTGGACCCATGCCGCCGCTCATGCGGGCACGGCGACGAGGGCGAGTGCGTTCATCAATAGAAGACTGGTGGGCATGGCGGGATTCTATCCCGCCGAGCGCTAGATCCCCGAACCCTCGGCTGCAAGCTCGTCGGTGCGCACGCGTGCCTGCGAAAGCTGGCTCCCCGCAGGAACACTCTTGGTCAGCCATACATTGCCGCCGATCGTTGAGCCGCGTCCAACAGAGATGCGACCCAAGACGGTTGCCCCCGAGTAAATCACCACATCGTCTTCAATGATCGGGTGGCGCGGCTGGCCCTTCACCAGGTTGCCATCTTCACCCTTCGGGAAGCTCTTGGAGCCAAGCGTGACACCCTGATAGAGGCGCACGCCGCTCCCGATGATCGCCGTCTCACCGATCACAACGCCAGTGCCGTGGTCAATAAAGAAGCGCTCACCAATCGTTGCGCCTGGGTGAATGTCGATCCCCGTTGCGGAGTGTGCCGCCTCCGATGCGATGCGCGGCAGCAGTGGCACCTCCAACGTATAGAGAAGGTGCGCCATGCGGTGGTCGATCATCGCACGCACGCCTGGGTAGCCGTGCAGGATCTCTGAACGGCTACGCGCCGCTGGGTCACCAGCAAACGCTGCGGCGATATCGCCTTCAATCAGTGTGCGGATAGCGGGGAGCTCGGCCGAAAATGCGCTCGTGACGCGATCAGCCTGATCGGGGGAGAGCCCTTCACCTGGTCGCTCGGCAGCGAACAGCACCGTGCAACGTCGAATCTGTTCGCGTAAGCCGGCGAGTGCCGCGGTGAGATGTGCGGCAACTGCCGCATCGCCATCGGCGGCGACGCCGAGCTCACGCGGAAAGAGTGCCGCACGAAGTTCGGCCAACACACGGGCAATCTCGCCGCGTGATGGGCGGTCACCCGCCGCCACCGCACCACCCGCGAGAGCAGCGTCGGCGGCGATGAGTGCGCGACTCAGTTCCGTTGCGTCAGAACTCACAGAGCGATGCCGCTGGCATCGAAGAGCCCCTCGTAGAGCGCGGTGCTCAAGTAGCGCTCGCCCGAATCTGGCAGCACCACCACGATGGTCTTCCCCGCGTTCTCTGGCAGGTGCGCCAACTTCAGCGCAACGTGTGCCGCAGCACCGCACGAGATGCCAACGAGGATCCCCTCTTCGCGAGCGATGCGACGCGCCATGGCGATCGCCTCTTCGTTCGTCACAGACTCAACCTGATCGATCAACGAGATATCAAGGATGTCAGGAACGAATCCTGGTCCGATCCCTTGAATCTTGTGTGGCGCTGGCTGATTTGGCTTGCCAGCAATGCGCTGCGCAATGACTGGGCTGGTTGCGGGCTCAACAGCAACGATGTGCACCGCCTTGCCACGACCCTTCTTAAAGTAGCGAGCGACGCCGGTAATGGTGCCGCCGGTGCCACTCCCTGCAACGAAGATGTCGACCTCCCCATCGGTGTCTGCCCAGATCTCTGGTCCAGTCGTGGACTCATGAATGGCTGGGCCGGCTGGATTCTTGAACTGCTGCAGCAGCACGTAGCGCGCAGGATCCGATGCGGCAATCTCTTCTGCCTTCGCGATCGCGCCTGGCATCCCCTTCGCACCTTCGGTAAGCACCAGCGTTGCGCCGTAGGCAACGATCAGCTTGCGTCGCTCAATGCTGACGGTGTCGGGCATGGTCAGAGTGACCTTGTAGCCGCGTGCCGCACCAACCATCGCCAAGGCGATGCCGGTGTTGCCGCTTGTCGGCTCAACGATCTCAATGCCTGGCTTCAGCACACCGCGCTTCTCGGCGTCGAGCACCATGGCGGTGCCAAGACGGCACTTCACGGAGTAGGCAGGGTTGCGACCCTCAACCTTTGCGAGCACCGTTGCGGCGGCGCCGTCGGTGACGCGGTTCAGGCGCACGAGTGGCGTGCCGCCAATCGTGATGGCGTTGTCAGAGAAGATTTCTGGGTTCTGAACGGTCATGTCGGGTACCTCCAGCTATATGGTGGGTTGTGGACTACATCCGCCGCCCCCTCTGCCGTTTGGTCCCTGGTTGCGATCGCCTCAGCGCGCGCAGGACGGCCCGAAGGAGAGCGACGGGCATCGACAGATGCTCGGCTCGCCAGCGGCTTGGGCAATGAGATCGGCTGCACTCATATGGGTATCGTATCGCCTACGCAAGGAGGTCGTTACTGCAACATCTCGCAACCGCTAAATGCGGCGCGTGACCCCGTCGATGAAGCCAAAGAGGCTGCTCTTGCGAGGGGTGGGGCTGACCCGAACACGCCAGATCGCGGCAGCGACCTTCAGTACGAAATAAATTGTGAGTGCCCCGGCTGCTCGCGCCATGATGTCGTGCACGTCGATTCGATAGGGCGGCACTGGGCTGGAGAAGTAATTAGCGAACCCCTGGCTGATCTCAAGGCCCAGGGCCATGATGCCGATGACGGCGAAGGCTGCGCGCCGGGCGTCTCCGTAGAGGGCGAGAGTCGCCAGCAGGAACGTTGATGCTCCCATGCTCACCTGCATCAGCAACCACTGCGTTTGCAGAAGAGCAGGATCAAAGTTCACGAATGGAATCAGGCGAATCACATCGCTGCCGAGCGGCGCACGCGACCAATCAGAGTTGGGGAATCCAAAAGGTGCCCAGACGTAGGCAACAAGGGCCGCGAACGCGATGGTGCTCACCGTCGTTCCGCGGGATCGATAGATGCGCTGCGACTGCTGCACAAACAGCACGACGAGGAAGCTAATCAGCCCCCCGATGATGCCCGTCCAGTCCCACTGCGCCAGCATGTAGGGATTTTAATAAATAGGGCCCAGTTCCGCCAACCCCCCCCGCAGGCGATACGATGCACGCATGAACACCCGAGAGCGCATGCAACTCTTCCTTCGCAGCGAGACCGTAGGCGGTGCGCTGCTGATCGTTGCAGCGCTCATCGGCATCCTCCTGGCCAACAGCCCCCTCTCAGAGGTACTGCGCGCCGTTGCCACGACGCAGATCGGCAGCGACGCACTCCACCTGAACCTCACCGTGCAGGAGTGGGTGGCCGATGGGCTGCTCGCCATCTTCTTCTTCGTGATCGGCTGCGAGCTAAAGCATGAACTGGTGGTGGGCACACTCTCGAAGCCGCGCCAGGCGGCCCTACCGGTTGCCGCAGCACTCGGCGGGATGATCGTTCCGGCGCTCCTCTACGTTGCAATCAATCAGGGCGGTGCGCCTGATGCGCTCAGCGGCTGGGGTATTCCGATGGCAACAGATATCGCCTTCGCCCTTGCAGTGCTGGCGGTGCTCGGTCGCGGACTACCCACTGGTGTGCGCACCTTCTTGCTGACACTGGCGGTGGTTGACGATCTCGGAGCGATTTTAGTGATCGCACTCTTCTACTCCGCCAGCCTGCACGTAGAGTGGCTCGCTGTCGCAGCGGTGCTGCTGGCACTCTTTGCGATCGCGCAGCGACAACGCATCACCTCACCGCTCATCTACGTGCCCCTCGCACTCGGCACCTGGTACGCCGTGCATAGTGCTGGGATCCATCCAACGATCGCGGGCGTTGCCCTCGGGCTACTGATGCGCGTCAAGAGAGATCCTGACGAGGAAGATGCACCCGTAGACCGCGCAACGGAGCGCTTCCATCCAATCAGTGCGGCGATCGCCGTGCCACTCTTCGCCCTCTTCGCCGCTGCAGTTGACCTTCGCTCCATCGACCTCGGCGCGGTAACCGGTTCGCCAATTCTGCTCGGCGTACTTGTTGGCCTTGTCCTCGGCAAGCCAATCGGCATTCTCCTCGCCGCCCGGCTGGCAACCGCGCTGGGGGCGAAGCTTTCGGCGGGCATGCGCTGGATTGACATCGCCCTCGTTGGTGCACTTGGAGGGATCGGCTTTACCGTCTCGTTGCTCATTAGTGAACTCGCCTTTGCTAACGAGGCGTCGCTCGGTGCCGCCAAGATTGGCGTCTTGATCGCATCAATTGCCGCAGTTGCGCTCGCTGCCGTTGTTCTCGCCCTGCGGCGATCACTCGCTCGCTAGCCCAGCTCGGGCGCGGTTTCGTCCGGCTACCTGGGTGGTTGCGGCTCCGCTACAATCCCCCTCCGGCGCCGATGTAGCTCAGTGGTAGAGCAGCTGTTTCGTAAACAGCAGGTCGTGAGTTCAATCCTCACCATCGGCTCCAGCCGCTACGGCTGGTTGACTGGAACCCCCATCCACTTGGCCAGCACGGCCGCTGAGTAGCGCCCGTCGTGATATTTGCGGGCGAAGGCTTGACCTGCGGCGGCGCGAGCGGCCCAGGTAGAACGGTCGGCAACGAGGTCGCGAATCACCTGCTCCAGGGTGCTGGTTGAGCTTTGAATCAGCGGTAGGTCGGAGAGCTCGTCGCGCACGATCTGATCGACGTCACCAATGAGGAGTCGCCCAGAGGCCATCGCCTCCGCGCCCATGACGCCAGTCCCACCGAGGCCAATCTTGTCCATCACGGCGTCGGCCCACTCCACAAGGCTGCGCACCTCGGCTGGGGGGACGCCCGTGACGCTTCGGTACTCGATCAGGCCCTCGTCGTGCAGGCGCGTGCAAATCTGATCAACCTGTTCGCTCTGGAAGAGTTCGCGGCGCGATGGGAGGTGCAGCACGCGAGGTCGGGGGCGGTCAACGTTTATTGGTGGCGCTGCAGCAAACCAATGATCGCCGACAACGACTGGAAGCCATCGTCCGCGAGGAACGTAGCGGCGCAAATCAATGGTGGAGATGAATACCGGGAACGGCCAAATCGTTAGCCAGCGGCGCATCTCGTTTGCCTTCCGTTCGAGCTTCTCTGTGAGTCCGTCATGGGATTGATGGAATGGAGATTCGGGGTGTGCGACGCGATGCAAGCTTGGCACACGAATATCGCTGCCATGAAACAAGAGCGCCGGGCGAATGCCGCGTCGCCGGGCAGTCGCCGCTTGAAAGAGCATGCGGCGCACCGTGCCCTTGATGCTGATCGGCTTGCCGCTCTCAATGACCAGGTGCGTTGGTTTCGATTGGACGTTGAATAGATCGAGCCACGCTTGATCCGCCGCACCGTTGATCAGTGGATAGGTGCGATCTGCGGTGAACTGAATGACCTGCTCTTGCGGGCGAGCAATCGCCCACGACTCTACGGTGGCGCTCGTGAAGCGCTTGAGCGCGTGTGCCCACTCCGTGCCCTGCCCAGCCGTGTTGAGCATGCCAATGACGAGGCGGCGTTGACGCGTGCTCATGCCCCCTCAGGAGCCTTGAGTGATGTGTACAGCTCAGTGAGACGCGCAGCCTGAGCCTCCCAATTCCAGCGTGCCGCTGCAGCACGAATGCAACGGGCGCGCAGAGCAGCGCGGTCGCTTGGGCTCAAACTGAGAATCGAGTGAATTGCGGTGGCAACTGCCTGTGCGTTGGTCGGATCACAGACCACGCCGAGTGGTCCATCCGGATCGCCGAACAAGATGTCGCGCATCGTTGCAAAGTTGCTGGCCACAACAGGCACGCCGGCACCAATAGATTCAAAGAGCTTGTTTGGCGTCGAGATGCGGTGATTGAGGGTGCTCGGCAGCACGGTGCACATCCCAACGTCGGCGCCCGAGACCCATCGATCCAAGACATCAGGTGCAACCGCCTTCAGCACATGCACACGACCGGTAAGGGCTGGATCAGCAGCGGCGGCGCGCAAGGTCGCTTCTAGTGGGCCATAGCCAAGAAAAACGAGGTGCACAGCGGCGAGACGCGGATCGCGAATCGCAACGAGGAGCTCCTCGAGTCCACGATGCGCAGAGAACCCACCGTGATACAAGATCACCTGCGCGTCGGCGCCGACGCCGATGGCGGCACGCAGTTCCGTGCCGCGCGGTTCAGGGTCCCACGCAGGCGGGCAGTTGTAGGTCACCACCTGTCGCCCTGGAATCTCGTACCGCTTCCCCAACTCTTCAATAACCTGCGGGTTCACCGCAATGAGTGCGGCTGCGCGTCGGAGTGCGGGCTGCTCAAAGCGGTTCGCGAGGATGCGCCGAATGAACGCGGGGCTCTTCGCCCACCGGCCGCTCTCAAGAAAGACTTCGTGGCTGTCATAGAGGAGCACGGCACCTAGATTGGTACGCAGCGTTGCGAGCGCTGGGAGCGCACCAGAAAGATCGTGGGCGTGCAGGATCTGCGCGGAGCTCGCCGCTCGCGCTGCGAGTGTGGCCCAAGCGGTCCAGCGAATCGCCAGAAGTGCAGCGCCCGCTAGTGGAATGCGCAACTTTCGCGCCACGGCGACGGCAATGGCAAGTGCGCACCAGAACGGATGAAGCAGCAGGGCGAGAAGGCGTGGGTGGAGCGGTAGGACCGGTGGAATCAGCCCGAGCCGATGACGAACGATGGTGAATCCGTCGGGGTGCTGCTCGGTTGTAGGGAGCTTCTCGCGACGCTGGGCGATGGCATGCACGGTGACGGCAAACCCGGCCGCGGCCACCGTTGCCGCCTCGCGGATCACGCGGCGATCACTGACCATATTGTTGGCGACGAACATCGCCACCTGCCGCTTCGGCTGGGGGGCACCCTTTGGTACGGTGTGCGGAGCGGGGTTCGGCATGCGGCGAGTCTATCGCAGCGCGCACGAGCACTAGAGGTAAGGAGGGGATATGCGCATCACGGCGATCGTCGGCACGCGCCCCCAACTCATCAAGCTTGCCGCCCTTCGCTCGCACCTCACACCACCGATTGAGCCGTTCGTCATTGATACTGCCCAGCACCATGATGAGTTGCTCGCGGGCCAGATCTACCGCGGCCTTGAGATGGCACCTCCCGACCTCCTCCTTCCTGAGCCAGGAGATCTCCAAGGCGCCGAGCGACTGGATGTAATGGTGCGTGCGCTTGATGCGGCCCTTGCGCAGAGTCGCCCCGATGCCGTGCTCGTGTTTGGCGACACCGACTCCACACTTGCGGGTGCGCTTGCTGCGCACGCTCGCGGGATCCCAATCGCGCACGTTGAGGCGGGAGTGCGCTCTGGCGACACGACCATGCCCGAAGAGCGCAATCGCATTGCGGTCGACAAGATCGCATCACTGCGACTCTGCACCAGCGATGGAGCGGCGCAGGCGTTGCGCGTGGAAGGGCTCACCGAAGGGAACGCGGTCGTCGGCGACCTGATGGCCGACCTCGTGGCGCGACTCGCGCCAACTGCGCGCGGCGCTACTGCCCTTGATGCTGCCGCACTGCACATTGGCCGACCACTAACATCTGGCGGCTTCGTGTACGCCACTCTGCATCGCGCCGACGTGCGTGAGGCCACACGATTGCGCGCTGCGCTCGATGTGCTGCGAGTTTCCGCAGAGCATCTTGGCGTGCCGGCGCTCTTTGCCGCGCACCCTGGCACGAGCGCTGCGATTGCCGCGCACCAAATTGACGTTCCCGACGGCGTAGAACTGGTACCGCCCGTTGGCTATCTCGATTCGCTGGCTCTGACGGCGCACGCCGCCGCAGTGCTCACCGATTCTGGGGGGTTGCAGCGCGAGGCGGTCTGGCTCAACACGCCAACGCTGATCTTGCGTGACACCACGGAGTGGCCAGAGCTCCTACATCCGGCGGGGCCGTCGCTCCTCGCTGGCGTTGATGCGGGTCGCGTTACTGGCGCCCTTGCAACGGTTGGGGCGGCAACGGGTGCTGCAGCGGTCGCCGCGCGAGCATCCCGACCCCTCCCCGCAGGGGGTGCCGCCGAGGCGATTCGAGCCGCTCTGATCGCGCGTCGCTTCGCCCGCTGATACGCTCCCCATCATGAGTACGCCGCAGATTCGCATCCCGATCACCCGTCCCGCCGTTGGTCGCGAGGAGGCCGATGCCGCCGCCGAAGCGATCATGTCGGGCGCCCTCGCCCAGGGCCCGCGCGTTGCCGAGTTCGAACGTCGCTTCGCCGAGCTCGTTGACGTGAAGCACGCCATCGCCGTGGCGAACGGCACGCTCGCCGAAGAGGCGATCATTCAGGGACTTGGCATCAAGCCTGGTGACGAGATCATTACCGTTGGCCACACCTTTAGCGCCACTGCGGCTTCGATTCTGCGCGCCGGTGCCACGCCACGCTTTGTCGACATTGATCCCGTTACCTGGCTGATGGATCCAGCTGCGGCCGCCGCAGCCATTACGCCGAAGACGAAGGCGCTAATGCCGGTGCACCTCTTTGGCCTCATTGCCGACATGAGCGCTCTTGGCGCGCTCGCCGCCAAGCACAACCTCGCGATGATCGAAGATGCCTGCCAGGCGGTCGGTGCCACACAGAACGGCAAGCAGGCCGGATCGTTCGGCGTTGGTGCCTTCTCGCTTTACGCCACCAAGAACATCACCAGTGGCGAGGGGGGCATGATCACCACGAACGATGACTCGCTGAACGAGTGGCTGCGCGCCTTCCGCAGCCAAGGGGCAAAGGTGCGCTACCTGCACGAGATGCTCGGCACGAATTACCGCATGACCGACATCGCCGCTGCGATCGGCATCGTGCAGCTCGGCAAGCTGGATCAGTTCACCGCAGCGCGCGTCACCGCTGCGGCGCGCTACGACGCGCTGCTTGCTGGCGCGCCGATCGTTCGACAGGGAACACCCGCAGGAAACTTGCACGTCTATCACCAGTACACCGTGCATGTTGGCCCAGCGCGCGATGAGATCGTGAAAGATCTTGCCAACGATGGCATTGGCACTGGCGTCTACTACCCAATTCCGGTGAGCCAGCAGCCGTACATTAAGGAGCGCGGTCTCGACGTTGTGCTCCCTGTCACTGATGCGTTGGCGAAGGGTTGCCTCTCGCTCCCAATGTTTGCAGCGATCACCGCTGCCGAACAAGAGGAGGTTGCCGCCTCGCTGCGACGCGCCGTGGAGCGCCACGGCGGGAGCGCATGGCCCGCATGAAGGTTGGCCTGATCGGCCTCGGCGTGATGGGCCGCAACCATCTCCGTGTTCTGGCAACGCTTCCAGACGTCGAGATCGTGGCGATCAGCGATCCCATTGATGCGGCGCGCGATGCTGCACTCGCCGTTGCGCCATCGGCCACCGCTTACGTCGATGCCGCAGAGTTGCTCGACCATCCGGGCCTTGAGGCAGCGATCATCGCTGCGCCGACGCGCTTCCACGCCGCACTGGTGATTCGTGCCATCGAGCGCAAGATTCCGATCCTGGTCGAGAAGCCGCTCGCCGCCGATTCAACCGAGGCGCTCGACCTCGTTGCGCGCGCAACCGCCGCTGGCGCCATCGTGCAGGTAGGCCATGTGGAGCGCTTCAACCCCGCCGTCACCCGACTCTTTGAGCAGATGCGTGGGAGCACAGGCGAAGCGCTCTACGCCATCGAGGCGATGCGCGAGAGCCCCCTCCCCGAGCGCATCAGCGACGTTGGTGTCGTGCGCGACCTGATGGTGCACGACATTGACCTTGCTTGTGCCATTGCGGGCAGCTCGCCACTATCGGTTACCGCCGTGGCGGGCTCGCGACTGATTGAGGGGCGTGAGGATTTCGCCGAGGCGCTCTTCACCTTCCCCGGCGGCGCGGTGGCGCGCATTCGCGCCTCATGGCTCGCCCCTGCCAAGCGACGACAGCTGCTAGTCACGACGAGCGCTGGTGCCTACGACGTGAGCCTGCTGCAGCGCACCGTCTCCTTCACCAGCGCCGACCCGAACTCGAGCGCGATGCTCGATGGATTCGCCCCAGTGCAGCCTGGTCGCACCGCCGACCTCCCCGCCGCACGGCAAGAGCCGCTGGCGCTGGAGCTACGCGCCTTCCTCGCCGCCGCACGTGGCGAGGCGAAGCCTGCCGTCAGCATCCACGACGGCGCGCGTGCCGTGATCCTCGCCGACGCGGTTCTCGAGTCTGCGCGTGGCGGCGGGATCCCTGTGCGGCCGAAGCTCGAGGCGATCGCCGCGGTGTAGCATCCCTCCAAGGGAGCAAGGAGGG
>SHYI01000019.1 GCA_009692905.1 Chloroflexota bacterium | reverse complement strand
CACTCCCTGACGTTCGCGACGGCCTCAAGCCGGTACACCGCCGCATCTTGTACACGATGGGCGAGATGGGCCTCTCTGGCGGCTCCGCCTATCGCAAGTGCGCCGCCATCGTCGGCGAGGTGATGGGCAAGTACCACCCACACGGCGACGGCGCCCTCTACGACGCACTCGTGCGACTCGCACAAGACTTCTCCATGCGTCATCCGCTCGTTGATGGCCAAGGAAACTTCGGTTCGGTTGACGGCGACTCCGCCGCTGCGATGCGCTACACCGAGGCACGCCTCACCTCAATCGCCGGAGAGATGCTCGCCGACATCGATCACGAAACCGTTGACTTCACGCCGAACTACGACGGCACGCAGAAGGAGCCGAGCGTTCTCCCTTCGCGCCTACCGAACCTGCTCGTCAACGGCTCATCTGGTATTGCCGTCGGCATGGCGACAAACATTCCACCGCACAACCTTGGCGAGATCGCCGACGCCGCCATCGCCCTGATCGCTGACCCTGAGCTCTCCGTCGACGATCTCTGCAAGTACGTCAACGCGCCAGACTTCCCGACCGGCGGCATCCTCTATCGCTACGACACCATCAAGAATCCACTCACTGGCGCAACGGAGCGCATTGATGCGGTGCGGCAGATGTACGCGCACGGACGCGGCCGCGTTGTTGTTGACGGCGCGACGCACTTTGAAGAGGCGTCGCGTGGCGATCGCACGGCGATCATCATCACCGAGCTGCCGTACCAGGTAAACAAGGCGTCGCTCGTTGAGAAGATTGCGGACCTCGTCAAAGAGGAGCGCCTCGATGGTATCGCCGACCTGCGCGACGAGTCTGACCGCGACGGCATGCGCGTCTACGTTGAGGTTAAGAAAGATGCAAATCCACATAAGGTGCTCAACAAGCTGTTGAAGCTCACCCCGCTGCGCTCTGCATTCAGCATGAACATGCTCGCGCTCGTCGATGGGCAGCCGCAGACCCTCTCGCTGAAATCAGTACTGCAGCACCACATTGACCATCGCCGCATCATCGTGCGACGCCGCACCGAATACGAACTAAAGAAGGCACGTGAGCGCGCTCACATCCTCGAAGGACTCAAGATTGCCCTCGATAATCTCGATGCGGTCATCAAGACGATTCGTGCCGCAGCCGACGTTGATGTCGCACGCACCCATCTCATGGAGCGCTTCAAACTCACCGAGCTGCAGGCGCAGGCAATTCTCGACATGCGCCTTGCCCGCCTCGCCGCCCTCGAGCGCAAGAAGATTGAGGACGAATATCTCGAAGTGATCAAGTTCATCGCCGAACTCGAAGACATCCTCTCTCGACCGGCGCGCATCTCCAAGATCATCTCGGATGAGTTCGCCAAGCTGAAGGAGAAGTTCGCCGATCGACGTCGCACCAAGATCGCCCAAGATGCAACGCGCGAGATGTCGGACGAGGACCTGATCGCTGACGAAGATGTGGTGATCACCATCTCCGGCCGCGGTTATATCAAGCGCCAGCCGCTCACCACCTATCGCCAGCAGCATCGCGGCGGCAAGGGCGTGATCGGCATGACCACGCGCGAAGAGGATGCGGTCGCCACGCTGCAGGTCGCGAACACCCACGATTACGCCCTCTTCTTCACCAACAAGGGGCGCGGCTTTAGCGCCAAGGTGCACGAGATCCCTGACGCCTCGCGACAGAACAAGGGGATTCCGATCGTCAATCTTCCAGGGGTGCAGGTGGAGTCGGGCGAGACCCCGGTCGCCACGATCATCCTGAACGGCTTTACGCCAGGCAGCTACCTCGCCTTCTCCACGAAGAAGGGGATCATCAAGAAGACGGCGATCGAGCAGTTCGAGAAGGTGCGCTCCACCGGCATCATCGCCATCACCCTTGATAAGGGCGATGAGCTCGCCCAGGTGATCCAGACCTCGGGTGAAGATGACCTAGTCATGGCCACCCGACAGGGGCGCATCTGCCGCTTCCACGAGCGCGAGGCGCGCGCCATGGGCCGCACCGCTGGTGGCGTGATCGGCATTCGCCTCGCCCGCCAGGGTGACCTTGTCGTTGCCATGGCCGTGGCAGAGCCTGGTGCAGACCTCCTTGTCCTTACGGAGACTGGCCACGGCAAGCGCGTCCCTGTGGGCGCCTTCGCCCGCAAGCACCGTGGCACCCAGGGTGTCCGCCTGATCCCACTCGAGGGGCGCAAGACCGGCCCTGTTGTGGCCGTACGCCAGGTCAGCGAGGCCGACGAAGAGGTGATCTTGATCAGCGCTGAGGGGCAGGTCGTGCGCACCAAGCTCGAGAGCATCGCCACCCGCAAGGACGGCAGTGCCCAAGGGGTGCGCGTGATGACCCTTCGTGAGGGTGACAAGGTCGCTGGGATCGCCGCCTTCCGTACGGGTCTGGCAAAGCGCAACGGCACAGGCGACAATGAGGACGAGGCCGACGAGGCTCCAGAGATCCCCAAGGTTGTGAAGGCACCTCGCCCAACAACCAAGGGTGGCACTCCATCAAAGGGGAAGCCGGTCGCAAAGGGGAAGCCAGCAGCGAAGTCAAAGCCAGCAGCGAAGTCAAAGCCGGTCGCAAAGGGGAAGCCAGCCCCTAAGAAACGTACGGGTCGCTAAGAGTGACCCGTCCAGAGAGCGGAGGACGGCGATGAGGGCAGATTCAATCGACGTCTACACGGGGAACGCCAACCCCGAACTTGCGGCAAAGATCGCACGCTACCTCGGACGCCAGATCGGCAAGGCAGAGGTCTTTGCCTTCGCCAACGAGAACATCTTCGTCAAGATTCTCGACAACGCTCGCGAGAAAGATGTCTTCATCGTGCAGCCCACATCGCGCCCGGTGAGCACCTCCATCATGGAGCTGCTGATCATGATCGACGCGTTCAAGCGCGCCTCAGCCGGCCGCATCACCGCCGTCATTCCGTACTACGGCTACGGGCGCTCCGATAAGAAAGATCAGCCGCGTGTGCCGATCACTGCACGACTTGTCGCCGACATGCTGCAAGTTGCTGGCGCAAACCGGATCCTCACCCTCGACCTACACCAGGGCCAGCTGCAGGGGTTCTTCAACGTTCCTGTCGACGAGCTCACCGCCGTGCATCTCCTCTCCAACTACATGCGCCGGCGCGGCACCGAGAACCTCGTCGTCGTGACCGACCTTGGCTTCGCAAAGCGCGCACGTACCTTCGCAGAGCTCCTCAACGCACCACTCGCGATCGTTGAGAAGCGACGCGAAGGGAACAACGACCAGGCCGAGGTAGTGAACGTCATCGGTGACGTGAAGGGGAAGCGCGTCGTCATTGTCGACGACGAAATTGACACCGCTGGAACGCTTACTGAAATTGTCCGTGCGATTGAGAAGGCCGGCGCGATTGAGGTAACCGCATGTGCAACACACGGTGTCTTCTCTGGTCCGGCGATTGAGCGCATCGAAAACTGCAACGTGCTCGAGGTGGTGGTGACCGACTCCATCCCAATGCCGATCGGGGCAAAGAGCACGAAGATCAAACGCCTCTCCTCTGCGCCGCTCTTCGGTGAGGCCATCCGGCGCATTCACCTCGGTGAGTCGGTTGGTGCCCTCTTCGGTAAAGGGTCGGCCACCGCCGAAGAGATGCTCTTCTGGGATGAGCACCAGTCAGGACCAGTCTCGACCGTTCCGACGAGCGAGAAGCGAACGCGGCGGCGATGACCCTCAAGCTGCATCGCCCGGACGAGCGTGGTGCGATTGTTGCGCGCGCTCCCGAGAAGAACGTGGACTGGCGCGCATCGCTGCGTAGCCCGCGATGGAACGTCGCGCCCATGAGTAATCCTGAAATGAATCCGACCAGCAGGCCGGCAAGCGCCCTCTTCTGGGTTGTGCTCGCCGCGCTTACCTTCGGCATCCTGGTGATCGGGTACTCCGCCGGATTCTGGCGCTAGGCTTCTCCCTGCGATGGTCTTTGGCTTTCTCTCCCGACTTGTAGATTCAAACGACCGCGAGCTCGGTCGCCTCAAGCCGATCCTTGACGCGGTCAACTCGCGGGCCGACGAGATGGAGGCGGCAAGCGATGGTGAGATCCGATCGCGCATTGACACCATCTCCGCCGTGCTGCGCACCCTTGAGGGCGAGATCCTAAAGACGGCGCTCAACAACGAGTTGCCAGAGATTCTCGCAGCGGCACGCGAAGCATCACGCCGCACCACGGGGATGCGCCCGTACGACGAGCAGATCCTCGGTGCAATCGTGCTGCACCAAGGGAAGATCGCCGAGATGCGCACCGGCGAGGGGAAGACGCTCGTTGGTCCGCTCGGTGCCAGCGTCAACGCCGTTGGCGGCCGTGGCGTGCACGTGGTGACCGTGAACGACTACCTCGCCCGTCGCGACGCACGCTGGATGGGCCCGATCTTCGCCTTCATGGGCCTCAGCATCGGCGTGATCGCCCACGACAGCTCCTACCTCTTTGATCCCGAATATCACAGCAGCGACGAGCAGACCGCCAAGCTGCGCCCTGTCACCCGACGTGAGGCGTACGCCGCGGACGTGACCTACGGCACGAATAATGAGTTCGGATTCGACTACCTGCGCGACAACATGGTCACAGAGCTTGAGCAGCGCGTACAGCGCGGTCACGCCTTCGCCATCGTCGACGAGGTTGACAACATCTTGATTGACGAGGCGCGAACGCCGCTCATCATCAGCGGCCAGGCGGCAGAGTCGCAGGATCTCTACGCAACGTTTTCGAAGCTTGTGCCGCGCCTGCGCGCGCGCGACGCTGGCGCAGAGGGCGGCGGCGACTACTTCCTTGACGAGAAGGAGAAGGCCGTTTCGCCGACAGAGGATGGCGTCGCTCGCGTCGAGCAGATGCTCGGCATTGAGAACCTCTACAGCGGTGATCCACTTATGGCGCGCCACTTTGAGTCAGCGCTTCGCGCACATGCACTCTTTAAGCGTGATCGCGACTACATCGTTGAGGGCGGCGAGATTGTCATCGTCGACGAGTTCACCGGGCGAAAGATGCCAGGGCGACGCTGGTCTGAAGGCCTCCATCAGGCAATCGAGGCGAAAGAGGGACTGCACGTGCAGCGCGAGTCGGTAACGCTTGCAACGATCACCTTCCAGAACTACTTCCGCCTTTACGGCAAGCTGGCCGGCATGACCGGCACTGCGATGACCGAGGCAGAGGAGTTCAGCAAGATCTACAACCTTGAGGTCACCGCGATCCCAACGCATCAACCGATGGTGCGCGACGATCAGTCTGATCTTGTCTACCGCACAGAGCGCGCAAAAGATGGCGCCATCGTGGAGCACATCAAGGAGCGACGAGCCGCTGGCCAGCCGGTGCTTGTTGGCACCACCTCCGTTGAGCGCTCCGAACATCTTGCCGAACTGCTGAATCGCGAAGGGATTACCCACAACGTCTTGAATGCGAAGCAGCACGAGCGCGAGGCGCCCGTTGTTGCACAGGCGGGACGCAGCGGGGCGGTGACGATCGCCACCAACATGGCTGGCCGCGGTACCGACATCGTGCTCGGCGGTAATCCTGCTGGGCTTGCATCTGAAGCGTTGCGCCTGCGCGGGCTGAATCCTGCCGAGGTTGACGCCGCTACGTATGCCGAGGCACTCGCCGAAGCGGAGCGCTCCTGTGTAGCCGATCGAGGAATCGTCCTCGCTGCAGGAGGCCTCCGCATTCTTGGCACCGAGCGACACGAGTCGCGCCGTATCGATAACCAGCTCCGTGGGCGCGCCGGCCGCCAAGGCGACCCGGGCTCATCGCGCTTCTACCTCTCGCTCGAAGATGACCTGATGAAGCGCTTCGCTGGCGAACGTGTCGTAAGCCTGATGGATCGCCTCGGCTTCGATGAGACACAGGCGCTTGAGTCGTCCATGGTCAGTCGCACCATTGAGGGTGCACAGACGCGCGTTGAGGGGTACAACTTCGACATTCGTAAGCGCGTCGTTGAGTTTGACGACGTGATCAATAAGCAGCGCGCGACCGTCTACGGCGAACGCGATCGCGTGTTGCATGGCGACGATCTCAACCTTACCGTCGAGGATTCACTCCGCGCAGAGGCGCGCTCTATCGTAATGACGCACTGCCCTCCAGGCCTTCCAGGTGATTGGAGCCTTGAAGCGCTGAAGGGCGATTTAAAGCGTGCCGGCATTGAGCCGCCAGAGAACCTCGAGAACATCGTTGAAGATGCGATCCTGATTGATGCGATTGAGGTTGCCGCACTTGTGGCGCTGAACAAGAAGGCGGAGGAGTTCGGCCCAGAGATTTGGCCGCGCGTCTTGCGCGCCGTGATCTTGCGCAGCATCGACCAGCTCTGGGTGGAACATCTCACTGAGGTGGATGATCTACGTCGCGGCATCGGGCTGCGCGGCTATGCACAAGAGGATCCGCTGAACGCCTTTAAGAGGGAGGCGTTCAAGCTCTATGACGAGTTCCAGGGACTCATCCGCGTCAGCATCGGCCGATCGATCTTGCGCGTCAGCGTGGTGCAGCAGGAGGCGCCGCGCCCCAAGATCGTCGCCACCAGCGCAGCGAGCACCACGTCGGCCCCGGCGCCAAAGGCGCCTGTTGTGGCTGCCACCACTGTCGGTCGAAACGACCCGTGCCCCTGTGGCTCCGGGAAGAAGTATAAGAAGTGCCATGGCGCATAGCGTGAGCAGCGAGTCCCCCGTGGATGCCGCGATTCGGCTGGGTGAGGGTGCAGGGTGAGCGTCGACGCCGCCTCCCTGCGAGACCTCCTCGGCCGCATCGAGACAACCTCGGGGCGTCTTTGACCCTGTAACAAAGGCTGCCCGCCTAGCCGAGATCGAGGCGGCGATGCTCGCCCCTGGCTTCTGGGATGACCAGCGGGTCGCTCGACGGCTCGCCCGCGAGGCGGAGGGGCTGCGCGAAGAGCTCACCCTCTGGAGGGAGCTCACCACCGCCGCGCGCGACCTCGGCGAGCTCTTCGAGCTGGCCGAATCAGAGGCCGACCAGGGGCTGCAAGACGAGGTGTCAACGAAGGCGGCGCTCCTTGAGAGCGACTTCGAGAAGGCGCGCACCTCACTCCTCTTTAGCGGCGAGTATGCCGACGCCGACGCCATCGTCACCCTTCAGGCCGGCGCCGGTGGCACCGAGGCGTGTGATTGGACCGCCATTCTGCTGCGCGCCTACATGCGTTGGGCGGAACGACATAGCTTCGCAACGGAGATCGTGGACTCCACCGACGGTGAAGGCGCTGGCTATCGCAGCGTTGTTTTGGAGATCCGTGGTCGCAATGCGTTCGGATGGCTCCGCGCCGAGCGCGGCGTGCACCGCCTTGTGCGCATCTCGCCATTCGATGGGCAGAAGCGCCGACAGACAACCTTTGCAATGTTTGAAGTCATTCCAGAGGTGGAAGACGATGCCGAGGTGACCCTCAATTGGGATGAGATTCGCGTTGATACGTATCGCTCCAGTGGCGCTGGTGGCCAACATGTGAACAAGACAGAATCTGCAGTGCGCCTCACGCACCTTCCAACAAACTCCGTCGTCTCCAGTCAGAACCAGCGTTCACAGATGCAGAACCGCGAAACAGCCGAACGCATGTTGCGCGGCAAACTGATTGAACTGAAGATTCGTGCGCGCGAAGATGAGCTTGCACGTGTACGTGGCGAAGCGATCTCTGCCGGCTGGGGGAACCAGATTCGCAGTTACGTTCTGCACCCATACCAGATGGTGAAGGACCACCGCACTGGCCACCAGACCTCAGACACCGTTGGCGTTCTTGATGGCGACTTTGATGCGCTTATTCTTGCTGAACTCGAGCGCGTCTCTACTGGGGCACCGCTCGCTGGCGGCAACGTGGATGAGGAGTAGGATCAACCGATGAGCAACGCAGTAGAACTTGGTGCAACCGAGGGTGCAGTCGTTGACCTGCAAGGTATCTCCGTGACCTACCCGAGTGGCCACATCGCCCTCGGTGATGTGAGCCTCACCATTCAGCGCGGCGAATTCGCCTTCCTTGTTGGGCCATCGGGTGCAGGAAAGTCCACCCTTATCGGACTCCTCGTTCGCGACGTGCTCCCAACGGCGGGCGAAGTGTACGTCGCAGGCTTTCCGGTTCATCACATCTCTGGGGGTGATGTGCCGAAGCTTCGTCGTCGCGTCGGCGTAATCTTTCAGGACTTCCGCCTCTTGCCGCGACGAACCGTTCGCGAGAATGTTGCCTTCGCCCTTGAGGTAACGGGGACGGCACCAGACCTCGTTGCCACTGCAACGGATCGCGCGCTGCGCATCGTTGGCCTGGCGCGTCTCGCCGATCGTTATCCCTCTGAGCTCTCTGGCGGCGAACAGCAGCGCACCGCAATTGCGCGCGCCATCGTTGGTGAGCCGGAGCTGCTCATCGCCGACGAACCGACGGGCAACCTTGACCCGCTCATTAGCTGGGAGATCATGGAGCTCCTGATGGACATCAATCGACTTGGTGTCACGGTGCTGGTAGCGACGCACGACTCTGACATCGTCACCACGCTGCGCCGTCGTGTGATCGGCCTCGAGGGTGGCCGCCTCATTCGCGATGAAGCGAACGCAACGTATCACCGGGTCGGCTGATGAGCGTGCAGCGCGAAAGCCAATCGAATCGCGGCCGCCTCATTCGGCTAAGCATTTCCGCGGCGGCAAATGGGCTCTCTCGTAATCGATTAGCAACGATCGCCGCCACAACCACCATGACGCTGATGCTGATGGTCCTCGCCTCTGTGCTCGTTATTCGAGCGGGCCTCGACGCGGCGCTCTCATATGCCGATTCAAAGGTTGAGGTCATTGCTTATCTCAAGAACTCCGTCACCGAGAGCGAGGCCCGCTCAATTCAGGTGCAGATCGAGGGAATTGACGGGGTGAAGGGGGCGACGTTTGTGAGCGCAGACGATGCCCTCGCCGCCTTTAAGGTGCGCCTGAAGGAGCGTGGTGAGCCCGACCTCACCGGCAACCTCGGCGTGAACCCGCTCCCTGCCAGCTACGAGATCGCCCTAGATAACCCTGCAGACACAGGGCGGGTCGCCGACGGCCTCACCGCAATTCCGGACGCGGCTTCCATCAGCCGCGTGATTGATGGACGCGCGCTTGCGGAGAGCCTCGTCGCCATTACCGGAGCGCTGCGTATCGTTGGCCTGATCATCGTGATCGGTTTCTCGCTTGCGGTACTTGCTGTGGTGGTCAACGCCATCCGTCTCGCCATCCTGGCGCGAAGCGATGAGATTGCCATCATGCGCATCGTCGGCGCAAGCGCCACCTGGGTGCGTCTCCCATTCATTCTCGAAGGGCTCGCGATCGGCGCGGCTGGGGCGCTGATCACACTCTTTATCTTCGGCATTCTGAGCGCCAGCATTGGCGCCGTCATGCTCAACCTCTTCCGCGTCCTTCCAGTGCAAACCTCGGCGATCCTCGCCGGGCAGGTCTCGCTCTCAGTGATCGCCGCTGGGCTCGGCCTTGGGGCGCTCGGCGCGCTACTCTCTCTGCGAGGGCGACTGAACTAGTCGCCACGCGTAGCGAAGGAGCACCGCCATGAGCCTGGTACCAAACGGAACGCCGCTCTTCACGAGAGCCGGTCGCCTCCTTCTCGCAATCATCATTGCTGTTGCCGCCTATAGCGCTGGGTTGCGCTCCGGCGACAACACTGCGCAAGAGAACGGCAGCCTTGATCTTGCGCGCTTCAACGAGGTGCTCACCCTCATTCAAGAGCAGCACGTTGGAACGGAGACTGACGAAGATCTCATCAACGGTGCGATCAAGGGGCTCGTTGACTCGCTCAATGATCCGTACTCCCAATACCTCACCGCCGAAGAGATGGCCTCAATGAAGGAGGGTCTCTCGGGGAGCTTCACCGGCATCGGCGCCGTGATTGACCTGCGCACATCGGCGGGTGAGCTCTGCACTGCGATCAGTAGTGATTGCCTCCTTACTGTTGCCTCAACGATTGAAGGCGCCCCGGCGCGTGCCGCAGGAATCCGTGGTGGCGACAAGTTCCTCGCCGTTGATGGTGATGCGCTGACGGGACTCTCTGTTGACCAGGCGGTGCTCAAGGTGCGCGGCGCTGAGGGCACGACTGTTGTCATTACCGTTCTCACGGGCACCACTGCGCCGCGCGATGTCTCAATCGTTCGCGCCAAGATTGAACTCCCGGCGGTAGCAACGGAGCAGCTACAGACGGCCGCTGGAGATCGCGTTGATTACATCGCACTTAACGAGTTCACCGACATTGCCGCCGACCAGTTCCGTGTCGCGCTGCAGAAGATCGTTGATGAGGGCGGCAACAAGATCGTTCTCGACCTTCGTGATGATCCGGGCGGCTATCTCTCCACCGCACTCACGATCGCCAGCGAATTCATTGCCGACGGTGTGGTCTATATTGAAGAGAACAGCAAGGGTGAGCAGTCCAGCACCTCGGCGCAGGCTGGCGGGATCGCTACTGATGCCTCTATTCAGCTTGTCGTGTTGATCAACAACGGGAGCGCATCGGCAAGCGAGATTCTTGCTGGTGCGCTGCAGGATCGCGGGCGGGCAATCCTGATCGGCGAGACCAGTTTTGGTAAGGGGGTTGTGCAAACGTTCATTGACCTCAGTGACGGGTCTGGTTTAAAGCTCACGATCGCCAAGTGGCTAACGCCAAACGGGCGCTGGATCCACAAGGTTGGCCTTACGCCAGACATCGCTGTTGCCTCAGCCCCTGAGGGCTCGGACGCCGACCCGGTGCTGGACGCTGCGCTGGCCGCCTTTAAGTAGCACTCGTGCTGCGCAGTACTTGCGCCCGCCCCTACGGAGGCGTATCCTTCGCCACAGACGAAAGGAGGTGGTGTGCAGTGTCAAATGACAGTTGTACCGCCGCCTCTCACGAGGTCAGCGCATAGTTGACCCGGGAGAGCGGTAAAAACTGAGCAGAGCCCTGGCCTTCGGGCCGGGGCTCTCTCGTTTCCGCCGCCAGTCGCCCCGGAGTGCACCCGCCCTCGGTTGGCGCGTACCCTACAGGAGCGCCTATTGAGGGTGCTGCAGCTCGAGAGGAGGTAACGCCATGGCTAAGGTTCCAGTCAAGACGGCGTCCTCCCCTGCCCCAAAGCCGGCGGCGCCCCCCTCGGGGACCACGCTCGCCTCGAACCGCAAGGCCTCGTACGAGTACGAGATCGTTGAGCGCTATGAGGCGGGGGTTGTCCTCTCGGGGACCGAGATCAAGTCGATTCGCGCCGGCAAGGCCGATATTGGCGATGCCTACGTGCGCCTCGATGCGGGCGAGGGTCGCCTCATCGGCATGCACATCGCCGAGTGGCCCGGTGCCGCCAGCCAGAACCACGAGCCGAAGCGGGTGCGGCGCCTCTTGCTCCATAAGTCCGAGATCATCGCCATCGGTACCAAGGTGAAGACGAAGGGGCTCACGTTGATCCCGCTGCGCCTCTACCTTTCGCGCGGGCGTTGCAAGGTGGAGATTGGCCTCGGGCGCGGGAAGAAGGCCTTCGATAAGCGTGCCGCTATCGCCGATCGCGAGGGGCGTCGCGAGGCGGAGCGTCAGCTCAGCGACTGGAAGCGCGGCGAGTAGGTTCGCTCGCACTAGCAATCGCGTCGCACGCGCGGTATCATCTCCCCCTTGGGGATGCGTGGTTTCGACGGAGATCCGCACCTTGGGAACGCGAGTCGAGGTTGCTATCAGGCCTCGTTAAACCGGTAGCAAAAAGAAGTAACTGGCAATCGCCAGCCTGCTCTCGCCCTCGCTGCCTAAGGCAGTAAGGTGAGCGTGGAAGCGGCCCCCGCTTCGCGGGTCGTGGAAGCGTCATAAAGCGAAGCTGCAGTGATGACGAGCGACGCATAGTCATCGCGTAAGCCCGATTTAGGGAGATGTATCTCGGTTGAGGGTCGATCCGGCCTGTGGGAGCGCCTCAACTCAGACTAAACCGCAGGACACGCTCGTAGTGGTCTCAAGGAAGGCTTTTCGGACGAGGAGTTCGACTCTCCTCCATCTCCACCAAATCTCACCCGTCGCGCCGTCGGCGCGCGCTATGCGATCTCCGCGATGCGCGCCTTCGCCATCGCCAGCAGCAGCTTCTCGTCGATCTCCCAGTCGTTGGGGATCGTGATCGAGTGCTTCAGCACACGGAGCCCCTTCATCTTCGGGGTGAAGGCATCGATGACCGCCTTGCTAAACGGATTGATTAAGAGGTACCTCTTTAGTGCTGATGCGCCGAGCACATACTGGGTTCCCTTGCGCAGCATTGGCTGGTTGTAGGCGATCACGAACTCAAGCTCTGGGTACTTCGCACGCACCACTTTGAAGATCTCGCGCATCGTGCGCGCCTGCTGCGCATCGATGGTTTTGAAATAGGCGGTCGGCGTTGCATGCCGCTGTGATGATGTTGAGCCGCGGGAGAAGAGCGCCAGCGCATTTGCATGCGCCTGCGAGAATCCGTAGTTCTCTCGCAGGTGTGCGATCTGTGCCGGGTAGCGCTCCCCTGCAATGCTCTGCATCACGGTGAACCAGCGCTTCATCGGTTCGCCATAGCGCTTCTCAATTGCAGGGAAGTGCGCCTCCCGTCGTGGATCCTTTGTCGGCATTCCGCTCTGTTTGGAGGTTAGGCTGGAATAACAACGACGCGGCGCTCTGGCTCTTCGCCCGCCGACTCGGTCGCAATGCCGTCCATCTCCTGAAGCTCAACGTGAA
>SHYI01000018.1 GCA_009692905.1 Chloroflexota bacterium | reverse complement strand
ACGGCGATCGCGCCGAGGAGCACCCCCACTGCGTCACGGGAGATCGCACCGAGTTCGGCGCGGAAGAGATCCCAGTGCCCACCGAGAAGTGCACGCACCGCGATGATCAGCTGCTCAATGTCGTCGCTGAATCCCTCGCGCTCCGTTGATCCGTCAGGAGTTTCTGTCACGTGCTTAGGCGACCGTCAACGTTGGTGCTGTCTCGTTGGCGGCGCGTACCGCCAGTCGAGCGGCAACCTGTCCGGCCAACTCCTTGAGCGCCACAGCGGCTGGGCCCTCTTCGCGTTGTGCAACGGCGGGGATGCCTGCGTCGCCACCCTGTCGCACCGCCATCTCCAGCGGAATTCGGCCTAGGTTGTCGAGCCCCTCCTCTTTTGCGAGACGCTCTGCGCCACCGCGTCCAAAGATTTCGGTGAGTTCACCGCAGTGCGGGCAGGCAAACGCCGACATGTTTTCAACGATGCCGAGGATTGGCACATTCATGCGCCGAAACATGGCGAGGGCCTTGGTGACATCAGAGAGGGCCACATCTTGTGGCGTGGTCACAAGGACGCACCCAGCAATTGGCACCGCCTGCGCCAGCGTGAGTTGCGCATCAGAGGTTCCAGGCGGCAGGTCAACGACGAGATAGTCGAGGTCGCCCCACTCCACGTCACGAAGGAACTGCTGAATCGCGCCACCGATGAGGGGCCCGCGCCAGACGATCGGCTGGCCCTCAGGAACGAAGAACTGAATGGAGATGACCTTGACGCCGTGGCGCTCGATCGGCTCGATCTTTCCGCCCGCGCTGGACTTCGGGGTACCGGTCGCCCCCATCATCTGGGGAATGTTCGGCCCGGTGATGTCGGCATCGAGGAGGCCGACACGGGCGCCGCTCTGGGCCAGAGCCACGGCAAGGTTGACCGAGACGGTGCTCTTGCCGACGCCGCCCTTCCCTGAGGCGACGGCCACAATGTTACGAATGCCGGGGAGGAGGCGCTCCTGGGTCGAGGAGGAGGCGCGGCGGACCTTCGAGCCCCAGCGCAGCTCGGCAACTGTTACACCGATCCCATCGAGGGCGGCGCGGATATCACGCTCAATGACGTCCTTCAAAGGGCAGGCAGGGGTGGTGAGCTCAATCATGAAGCTGGCCTGGTCACCGTTCAGGGTGATCTCCTTGACCATCTCTAATGTAACAATGTCGCGACCAAGCTCGGGCTCCTGGACGCCAGAGAGGGCCTGTAGGACGGCTGCTTCAGTGGTGGCCACAGATCCCCTTTCGCCCCGTTCGGGGCTCTCGGCAGCGCCCCACGGGCGCATCCCCCACAGTCTACTCGCAACGGCGTTTGACCCCACCCCCCGTGGGTCATAGTCTTCGCACGTCCTCACTTGAGGGGCAGAGACAGGACAGGTGTCCGCGGAGGTGAAACCGAGGGTGGCAGACGTCGACGTTCGCCTGGTCAACGTGACCAAGATGTTCGGAGATCAGACCGCGGTAGACGGCATCACGCTTGATGTCTCCGACGGCGAGTTCTTCACCCTCCTCGGCCCATCCGGCTGCGGCAAGACCACAACCCTGCGCATGATCGGCGGCTTCGAGCAGCCAACGAGCGGCCTCATTGAGTTGAAGGGCGAAGACGTTACCTTCCTCCCCGCCCACGAGCGCGACGTCAACACCGTCTTCCAGAGCTATGCGCTCTTCCCGCATCTCACCATCTTTGAGAATGTTGCCTTCGGCCTCCGTCGCTCTGGCATCAAGGGTGACGAGGTCACGCGTCGCGTCGGTGAGGCACTCGACTTGGTGCAGCTGATCGGCTACGAGAAGCGCAAGCCGGCGCAACTCTCTGGCGGACAGGCGCAGCGCGTCGCGCTTGCACGCGCTCTGGTGAATCGCCCCGCCGTGCTTCTGCTCGATGAGCCGCTCGGCGCACTCGATTTGAAGCTGCGCAAGCAGATGGGCATTGAGTTGAAGCGCATCCAGCGCGAAGTCGGCATCACCTTCATCTATGTCACCCACGATCAAGAGGAGGCGATGACGATGTCCGATCGCATCGCCGTCATGAACAAGGGTCACTACGAGCAGCTCGCCGGACCAGAGACCCTGTACGAGCGCCCAACGACGCGCTTCGTAGCGAGCTTCGTCGGCGCGAGCAATCTGCTCGAGGGGAAGATCGGTTCGGATGGCGAATCATGGACCGTCACGCTCCCTTCGGGTGATGTTGTGCGTGCACCGAAGAACCTCGGCGACATCGGCACGGGCGGCGCGATCGGCGTGCGCCCAGAGAAGCTCACCCTGTTGGAGCCGGGGCAGGAGTCGAAGGGGAATCGCCTCGATGGCACCGTCGTTGATACGAGTTACCTCGGCGTGCTGACGCAGTACACCGTGGAGGGCGCAGGTGGCCTGCGCCTTCTCGTGAGCGAGCAGAACGTCGACCGCACGACGCGGAGCGACACCTGGCGACCCGGCGAGCGGGTCGCTCTCACCTGGAAACCCGAGCACGGCTTCGTGGTCGGCGATTCGAAGAGCGCCTAAGGCGCAGAAGGAGGGCACGATGAGCACCGAGAAGAAGAACGAGATGCAGGTAAGCCGACGAACCGTTCTCAAGGTTGGAGCGGCCGCCGCTGGCACCGCCGCCTTCCTCGCCGCATGCGGCACCTCTGGCAGCTCAACGTCGCCGAGCCCAAAGCCGTCGCAGTCCGACACGATCTCTGATGTTGTCAACGTCGCGAACTGGACCCTCTACATCGACCTGAGCGAAGACGAGTTGGCTCGACCAACGGTGACCGCCTTTGAGACGGAGTACAGCACCAAGGTGAACTACGTTGAGGCGATCAATGACAACGACTCCTTCTTCGGCACGATCAAGGCACCGCTGCAGGCGGGCGAAGATGCGGGCTGGGATATCGCTACGCTGACCGACTGGATGGCCGCGCGCATCATTCGCCTCGGCTGGGCAGAGAAGCTGAAGACCTCACACATGAGCAACTTCACCGCGAACCTGCTCGACGTATACAAGGGGCGCAGCTTTGACCCAAGCGTTGAGTACCTCGCCCCGTGGGCGGGCATTGTTGGCGGCATTGCGGCCAACAAGACCACCGCAGGCTTCGTGAAGGGGTTCAAGGACCTCTTCGACCCACGCCTGAAGGGGAAGGTCTCACTCCTTACCGAGATGCGCGACACCATTGGCCTCGCCATGCTCGCGAACGGTGATGACCCGGCCAAGGCGGACCGCGCCTCATTTGACCGCGCCATTGCCCTGATTGAGCCGAGCGTCAGCGACGGCACTGTTCGGGCGTTTACCGGCAACGACTACAAGGAGCTCATCGTGAAGGGCGACGTGGCGGCCTGTGTTGCCTGGCGCGGCGACGTGGTCCAGATCGGCTACGAGGATGCGAACATCGTTTGGGTCACCCCAACCGATGGCTGCACCTTCTCTTCCGACAACATGTTGATCCCGCTCGGCGCGGCGCATAAGTACACCGCTGAGAAGTGGATGGACTGGTATTACAAGCCAGAGATCGCCGCGCAGCTCACCGCCTACGTGCAGTACGTATCGCCGGTGAAGGGAACGAAGGAAGAGATCGCCAAGATTGACGAGTCGCTCGCATCCGACCCGTTCATCTTCCCTGACGCGGCACTCGAGGCACAGCTCAATGTGTTCGCCGGCCTCTCCGAGGAGGACGAGATCTACATGAACGACGCCTACAGCGCCCTCCAGGGCAACTAAGACACCGCACCAAGCGGAGCCGACGGTGATCGCGTTTCTGCGTCGGCGGCCGGGGCTTCTGCCCCTGTTGCTGCTCGCGCCCGCGATCGCCTGGCTGGTGGCGTTCTACGTCTACCCAGCGCTCCAGATGCTGCAAGCCAGCCTCTGGAGCGGCACCCTTGAGACAGGGTTCGTCTTCTCGTGGGCGAACGCGGCAACCTACTCGACGGCGCTCGATCGCTACTCCGATCAGTTCCTGCGTTCGATCTTGTATGCGGCGGTGTCGACGGTGGTCTGTCTGCTCCTCGCCTTCCCGCTCGCATACACCATCGCCTATCGAGCTGGGCGGTTCCGCACGCTTCTGCTCTTCATCGTTATCGCGCCGTTCTTCACCTCGTTCCTCTTGCGTGTGCTCGCCTGGAAGACCGTCCTTGGCGATGACGGGTTTCTGCTGGGGCCGCTCAAGTCGATCGGCGCACTCCCTGAAGATTTTCGCATCCTCGCTACACCGATTGCGGTGATCTTCGGCATCTCGTACAACTTCTTCCCCTTCATGGTGCTGCCGATCTACGTCTCACTAGAGAAGATCGACCGCCGACTGGTTGAGGCGGCGAAAGATCTGTACGCCGGACCGGTACGCGCATTCCAGCGCATCACGCTTCCGCTCGCACTCCCTGGCGTCTTCGCTGGCTCGCTGCTCGTCTTTATTCCCGCGATGGGTGACTTCGTGAACGCAGAGCTGCTCGGAAGCGTGCAGACGCGCCTTATTGGCAATGTGATCCAGAGTCGCTTCTTGGTGAACAACGACTACCCGACCGCCGCAGCGTTGAGCTTCATGTTGATGGCCGGCATCCTTGCCGCCGTCTTCATGTATGCCCGCGTCCTCGGCACCGATGAGCTTGAGTCGGGGATCGGCTGATGCTGCGTTGGCTCGGTCGCAACGCCCTTCGTGCCTATACCGGCCTGGCGCTGCTCTACCTGCTGCTCCCGATCTTCATCGTTGCCCTCTTTAGCTTCAACGACCCGGTGGGAAAGACGAACTACACCTGGGTCGGCTTCACCCTCAGCCACTGGGCAAATCTCTTCGCGATTCCTGGTCTGCTCGATTCGGTTGTTGTCAGCATTCGCATCGCCTTCATCTCTACGCTTGCTGCGACAACGCTCGGCACGCTCGCTGCGCTGGCGTTGGTGCGCTATCAGTTCCGTGGGCGACCGGCGACCAGCCTCTTCATCTTCTTGCCACTCGCCACCCCTGAGATCATCCTCGGCGCATCGCTGCTCACCCTCTTCGTGGCGATCGGCCAGCCCCCCTTCTTCCCGCTGAATGAGTTCACGATCCTGATCGCGCACATAACCTTTAACATCAGTTACGTGATTGTCACCGTGCGCGCACGACTATCGGGATTCGATCGCCGACTGGAGGAGGCGTCGGCCGACCTTGGCGCCGATGGGTGGCAGACCTTCTGGCGCGTCACCTTCCCGCTGATCCTCCCTGGCATCGCCGCGGCGAGCCTCCTCGCCTTCAGCCTCTCCATCGATGACTTCGTGATCACCAACTTCACCGCAGGGCGAACGACCACCTTCCCGATGTTCGTCTGGGGCTCGGCGCGTGTCGGCGTACCGCCGCAGGTCAACGCTATTGGTACAATCTTCTTCGTTGTCGCGGTGAGCGCCGTGGCAATCGGCTCGTTCCTACAGCGGAGGCGCGCATGAGCAACGATCGCGGTCCAATTCCACCACACAGCGTGATCTCCTCCGTGTGGGGTCGTGCCGCCAACGTTGACGTTGAGCGCGGTGAGGGCTCCTGGCTGATCGATCGCAACGGCGAGCGCTGGCTCGACTACACCTCAGGGATCGGCGTGGTGAACACGGGGCATGCGCATCCGAAGGTTGCCGCCGCTATCGCCGAGCAGGCTACCAAGTTGATCCACGGCCAGCAGAACATCGTCTTCCATGAGCCTGGGCTGCGACTGCACGAGCGACTGAGCAAGGTGCTCGACGGTGGGCCATGGGGCGTCTTCCTCTCGAACTCAGGATCCGAGGCGGTCGAGGCGGCGGTAAAGCTAGCGCGACGCGCCACCAAGCGTCGCGTGATCCTCACCTTCCGCGGCGGCTATCACGGTCGCACCGCGCAGACGATGGCGATGACCACGGCGAAGAACGTCTACCGCGGCCACTTTGAGCCACTCCCCGGTTCGGTTTACAGCACCGCATTCCCATCCTGCTTCCGCGCGCCAGTTGAGGCGCGTGATCCTGCCGTTGCCGGTGCCCCAGGCGCCTGCGCCGGGTGCAGCTGCCGTTGGGAGGAGGAGTGGGATCTCACGCTGCACACCTTGGCTAGCGCCGAGGATGTCGCCGCCGTCATCGTTGAGCCGATCCTGGGCGAGGGTGGCTACGTTGTGCCGCCGGCCGGCTTCCTGCCGCGCCTACGCGAACTCACCCGCGAGCTCGGCATTCTGCTGATCGCCGACGAGGTGCAGACCGGCTACGGGCGTACCGGCAAGATGTTCGCCGTGCAGCACCAGAACGTTGAGCCGGACATTTTGGTGATGGCGAAGGGGATCGCCTCTGGTCTCCCCCTCTCGGGGATCATCGCCCGCAAGGAGCTCCTTGATACGTGGGAGCCGGGCACACACGGCGGCACCTACGGCGGCAACGTCGTCGCCTGCGCCGCCGCCCTCGCCACACTCGACGTTTTTGAAGAGGAGGGGCTCGTTGCGAATGCGGCGGCCCGCGGCACACAGATGCTCGACGGCCTACGCAAGATGGCCGCCGGTCGCCCTGGCATTGGCGACGTGCGCGGCCTCGGCCTGATGATCGCCCTCGAGTTTGTGCAGCCTGGCGCTGGTGACGGCCGCACACCTGATCCTGCCGCAGTGAAGCGCGTCATCGCCGAGGCGAACAAGCGCAAGCTGCTCCTGTTGACGGCTGGAACCTACGTCCAAGTGATTCGCATCATTCCACCACTCGTCACCACGGCGGCCGAGATTGACCTCGCCCTGAAGATTCTGGAAGAGTCGCTCGACGCCGCTGGGGTAACTCGCAGCTAATCGGCGGCGGGGGCTCCCCCGCCTAGCTCAGCAGGTCGGCTGGCGCAGGCGGAAGCGGATCAGTTGCCTGAGTGACGTAGCGCTCCACGAGCGCGCGTGAGCCACCAACCCCAAGCTGCGAGAAGAGCGACTGGAACTTTGCGCGCTGCGTCTCGAGGATCTCTGGTGTGCCAGCCGCCTCCCAGAGCGCCTGCTTGAATGGCCCGAGCGCCTTCTTCCGCGTGCGATAGAGGAACTGCTCGTCGCTATCGCCAGGCTTCGCCTCATCGGCGGCGTTGGCGCGCAGCCACGCGGTGATCTCTGCACGAAGGCCGGTATCGAGTGCCGGGTGATCAAGCAGGATGTTCTGGAATCCGGTGGCGAGGTGGATCTCTGCGGCGCCAACCTCTGGGAAGCGATGGAAGAGATCCTCGGGGAGTGTCGATGCGCCGTGCTGCACCGCACCGGCGAGACCACGGGCGCGGGCCAGTTCACCGAGCTCCCGTAGCACCGTAAAGTCGAGGGCGACTTCAGCGACGCCACCACCCGGGAGCGGCACACCGCCATGGCTCGTTCCGGTCTGCACCGAGACCTTGCGCAGGCCACGGGCTCCAGCGCTGCGACTGGCGAGGGCGACATCGAACTCGTCGAGATAGGCGGCCAGCTCTTCGGCGGTGGAGTTCTTGTTCCCCACCTCGCCGATCTCGCCACCCATGCTGATCTCAATCCCAGCGGGCTCCAGTTCGCGAACGAGGGCGACCGCCTCGGCGGTGCGCACCGCATTGACGCGCTGCTGATCCTGCACCGTTGGCAGGGCGAGGTCAACGAGTGTTGAGGCGTCAATGTCGATGTTGCGATAGCCCGCATCAACCGCGAGACGGCAGGCGCGTGCGATCTCGGCGGCGACTCCTTCAGGGTCGGTGGCGTACCTCTTGGCAACGAATTGGTAATGATCGCCCTGAATAAAGACTGGTCCGCGCCAGCCGGCGGCGATGGCGCCGCAGAGGATGCTGGTGGCGTAGTCGGCGGGGCGCTGGAAGGTGTAGGTCTGCTCAGAGCGCGCCAGCTCAAAGATGAGTGCTGCGCCGTCCATTGCGGCGGCGGTCTCTAGCGCGGTGCGTGACATCTCAAAGACCTGGCTGCGCAGGTTCAGCGCAGGTACGGTGAGCCCCTCATACGCGCCGCTCGCTCGTGCGGCATAGAGCGGCGCGATGCTGGCGCTCTGGATCCCTGCAGCGGCCGCGGCGGCACGGGCGAGCCACTGCGCCGCAGCAACAGTCGCCTCGTCGGTCGAGAAGGCGGCGGTCCAGGCGATGGTCGCGGCGCCGCTCTGGCGCAGCTGCGCCGCATCAAGAATCTCAACGGCGCCCGCGGGCGTAACGCGCAGCGAGGCGCTGAGAAGTTGGCGGAGGACTGCGGGCGAGGTAGCGATGCGACTCATGCAGGAATCGTAGCGCGAATTTGAACGCGCTTCCCTCTAGGGGGTGGCAAGCTCCCGCTCGCGCGCCGCCAGCTGGCTGCTGTACGCGGCCTGCGTGACGCCGACCCGCGCCGCGAGTTCTGGGAGCGCCGCCCAAGAGAAATCATCCCAGCCACCGCTGCCGTCCCAGGTTGCGAGAAGCGCCGGCGGACGCCGCGCGCCACCATCCAGCGCTGGTGCGCGCAGCAGGTGTGCCGAATCAACGTGGCTCTGCTCCGCTGCGTCACTACCAAGCACGATCACGAGCCCGAGCCGATGCAGGTCATCTTCTGGAACGCGCAGGTTCGCGCCGCGCAGCAGGTCAAGCAGCTCGGCAAGATCGTGGCCGGGTGCCGTTGCGATCAGGGGGAAGCCGCGAACGAGTGAGCGAACCACGGTCTTCGTGGTCACTGCGCTCAAGCGCTCGATGAGGCCGTGGGCGACGAGTCGCGTCGAGCGCGGACTTCGCGGTGCGCCGCCAGCACCTGCAACGAGGCAGCCGACTCCCGCTGGATCGGTGAGCCAGACGAACGCTTCGTCGGGAGCGATCTTGATCTCGGCACTCTCAGCGCCGGCGGGGAGTGGCGAGGCGGCGGCGATTGCTCCAGCGAGTGCATCGCGGCGCTCAGGTGCGGCACTACCCGCTACAACGATGGAGACGCCCGCGTCGGCGAGGAGGGTGATCTGCGCCGCCAGCGTTGCGCTGAGCTCGCCAGCAGCCACCAGGTTGCGCAGTGCGACGTGGCTCATGCGCGCTCCGCCGTCAGGTTCTTCGTACGGATGGAGTTGTCGATCCACGCCGATTCGGTGCCGATCATCGTCTCTCGTCCGTGCCCTGGAATCACACGGGTCGCAGGGTCAAGCGTTCGCAGCCGTGAGAGTGAGTCGAGCATCGCCGCCGCGTCACCGCCAGGTAGGTCGGTCCTCCCCCACCCACCAAAGAAGAGGGTGTCACCACTCAGTAGTAGGCCTGCGCTCGCATCAAACAGCGAGATCGACCCTTCGGTATGGCCTGGCGTGTGGAGCACCGTGAAGTTGATGCTCCCCGCGGTGATTCGATCGCCATCGTTTAGGTCGCGCGTGGGCACGACCGGCGGGATCGGAAAGGGCGCGGCGAGCGGCTGCGGCTCGATGAGGCGATGGCGGTCGAGCGGATGCACGCCAATCGGCAGCTCCTCGTGATGGTGCGTTGCATGGTGCGCCGCCAGTGCCGCCATCTCTCCCATGTGGTCCCAGTGCCCATGGGTGGCAAGCGCCAGCACTAAGCGCCAGCCGCGCTCGGCGAGCTGCGCGGTGAGTTCGGCAAGAGAAGGGATTGCTGGGTCGACGACGATCGCCTCGCGGCGCTCAGGGTCGCCTACGAGCACCACGTTGGTGCGCAGCGGCCCGATTGGGAGAACCTGCACCTCAATCATCGCTGCGGCCGTTTGATCGGCTGGAAGGCGCGCGAATCGAGTTCTGCGCGCAGCGTCTCCTCGTTCGCGGCTGACAGCTCCACCAGACGTTCGAGTAGTGCAATGCGTTTCTCCGCCTCAGCTGGATCGGGGGCTGCCTTGGTGATCGGCAGCATGCCAGCCACCGCAACGCGATCGAGGCCTCGCCCACCGAGCGAAGCGGCGTAGCGCACCGCCCAGAGCAGGATCTCGACCGGCTCAGCGGCCTCGTCTCCCGGCGCAGGAACGAGCGCGAGGATCAGGCCGCGATCTCCCGGCCAGGTTGCGGCGGCGCGCCACGACTCTGGGTCGCGAATCGGATTGATCACCAGACTCTCGGCTGGGATCTGCAGCCACTCTTCGTGACTCATGCCCACGAGGTCTCCGCCGATTGGGAGCAGCGCGCGGTGCACTCCCGCGAGTGCAGTCAGTCGTTCAGCGAGATGCTCGCGCGATGCGGGATCGGCCGCCGTAAGCTCTGGGCACTCGACGAAGTGAATTGCAGCATTGGAGTCGGGCTCGCAAGCGAATGCCGCTGGATCGAGAAACGTTGCGAACACGCCTAGAACGGAAGGGTGTCGCGCCAGAGCGCGAGATCAAACCAGTTTGCAAAGAGAGCCAGAAGGAGGGCGCTCAACGCGAGTGTCACCAGCACTTCGCCACCACGCCACCCTGTGACGGTGGCGGTCCAACGTCGACGCATCGCCTCTACACGTGTTGGCTGAATCAGCACACCAAGGATCAGCCCTGTAACGAGTCCGCCAATGTGCGCGGAGTTATCAATACCACCGCCAATGAACCCGATGCCAAAGCCGAGCACGATGTTGATGAGCAGAAGGCCGCCGACGCGACCGAGTGCCTCGCGCATGCCGCGCTCAACGAGCGGCTTATGCGCCCACTCCGCGCCAAGGGCGATGCCAAAGAGCGCGAAGACGCCGCCAGAAGCACCAACTGAAGGGGCGTATGGGAACCAGATGGCACTTGCCAGTGATGCGCCGATCACCCCAATGAGATACCAGGAGAGCATTCGACGTGCGCCGTAGAGGCGATAGACCAGCTGCGCGGCAATGTCGAGTGCGATGACGTTGAATCCGAGATGGAGCGCCCACGACTGCCACTCTGGATTAATGCCACCGTGAACGAAGGCTACAGTGACGAGCCTCCATGGGCTGCTACTGAGGAAATCACCGCCGGAGCTCGTGATCTTCTCGAGCGCAAAGAGCTCGGCAAGTGCCGGATCAAACTTCGTCAGCACTGAGAGGACGATAGTGACGGCGACCAGCGCGCGCGGCACCCATGCACTGGCAGATACGCCACGGGCGCGGCGGAAGGCGGCCTGAGAGCGGAGTGAGGAGCCGCCCGTCTCTTTGGTGAGCCAGCCGATGCGCGAGGCGATCTCAGCGCGGGCGGCGCTCGTTGGGGCGCTCCCCTCTGCCTGGCGGTAGGTGGCAAGGGCGACGGGGAGTTCGCCGCGGCGAACCTCCTCCATGGCGCGACGGCGGAGGGCGAGGAAGCGCAGCTCTTGGTCTGCGGAGTTGGCGGCGATCTCGAGGTACTCCGCCGCCTCGTCGTCGCGCTCTAGTCGCAGCAGCGCCTCGGCGGCGCCATAGGCGGCGCGCTCAGCAAGGATGCGATCGTCGCTTGGCGTCGCCCCAGCAACGGCGGCGGCGAAGGCGAGAGCAGCGCCCTCCGCGTCACCGCGGTCAAGGGCGTCCACGCCGAGCTCCATGCGGCTCGGCAGGTCGGTCGCTTCGGAGGGTTGGCGCAGCGCTTCACTCATCTGTTGCAGCGTACGCGATGCGCTACGAGGCGGCAGGCGACTCGCGATCAGGCAGGAGGAGCGCCACCAAGAGGTCGGTAACGGCGGCCGGATCGCCCGCTGGGCGCTCAACCTCCAGCGGCGGCGGGGTCTCGCCGCGCTCGCCCGTCGGCACTCCCGCAGGGGTCGACCCTTCCGGCCTCGTCACAACGAGTCGTGCGCCGACATAGGTGCACGCTTCATGCACGGTGGCAACGACCGAATCATCAACAGGATCAACCAAGAGGACTGCGTCGAAGCTTGTCAGATAGCGCAACGCCAACTGCAGGTCGGCGGCATCCATCTCGAGCGAACTCGCCCCATCAACAGCGGTCGCCAACGCACCATCACGAATGAGCGCCACATGGCCGATCCTCGCGGCTGCAAGTTGCGTGATCACCGCTTCACCCGCTGCGTCAACACCGATCTTGCTCACCATCTCAACAGGTTCGCCGGCGGCGGCGAGGGCGAGTGCCACCGTCGCGGCATAGCTGCCAAGGCCATACGTTGCCCCCTCGGCACGTGCGCTCATGGTGCCGATCACCACGATCATGCTGAGGCCGCACCGTCTGCTTCGACCTGCACGGTGAACCCTTCAGCCTCGATCGGCCCAGTGATTGCAGCAGCATCGCCGACGATCACGATCTGTTCTGCAGAGGCGGCCAACTCATCGGCGATCAGCGCAATTGCGGCGCGGTCGACGGCGGCGACGCGTTCACGGAAGTGGTCCGGCTCATCGGGCGAGAGCCCGAGCACCGTGAGCGCTGCGGCCATGCTGGCAACTGGCGTCGCAGTGCCGAAGCGCAGCGGGAATGTTCCGCAGAGATAGTCACGCGCCTCGGTCAGCTCTTCGTCGGTTGGTGGTGCACTTTGCATCGTGGCGAGTTGGCGTCGCGCCTCGGCGAGCGCAGGGGCGGTCACGCCCGTCTCCACCGCAGTCCCCGCCATGAATGGGCCTCGCCCACGTCGCAAATCGAACCGCGCACCAGCGCCGTAGGTGTAGCCCTTCTCTTCGCGCAGCACGCGATTGAGCCGCGAGCCGAAGAGTCCGCCAATGATCTCGGCGTAGACGAGTGCAGCGTGGTGGTTTGCATCAAGTCGCGAGCGACCGATACGACCGATGCGGATCTCCGATTGCACCGAACCGGGTCGATCCAACACCTTCACGAGTGGCGCGTCACTTGTTGCGGAGGGAGCGGACGCCGCGCGATCCGGCTCCCCGCGGCCCCAGGTGCCGCCACCTCCGCTGATCTCGCTGAGGCGGCTCGCCTCAATCAGCGCAAAGGCTGCATCGGCATCA
>SHYI01000017.1 GCA_009692905.1 Chloroflexota bacterium | reverse complement strand
TGCTAATGATCACGCGGCCAAAGCGCGCCAAGAGCGGGCCCAGGAGCATGAAGCTGGCGCGCATCTTCGCCGCCGCCTCAAGCGGCACAAAGAGCCATTCGGCGTTGGCTGCCTGCAGGCTCATCGTCTCGGGGGTTGGTCGCTCGATGATTACGCCGATGTCGCGCAGGGTGTCGGCAAGCACATCGATATCGAGGATTCCTGGGATGTTCTCAAGGTTCACGCGCTCGCCGGTCAGCACCGCGGCGGCCATCACCTTCAGGGCGGCGTTCTTGGCGCCGCTCACCCGCACGCGGCCAGCCAGGGGTCGTCCGCCTTGAATGCGGAACTCCTCCTTCGCCAGGGGGATCGGACGGTACTCCCACGAGAACGGCTTTACGGCAGTCATGGGCGGATTCTCGCCGTTTGCAGCAGAAGCGTCCAACAGGGGCTCACTTTCTTCGGCCACCCGCACAGGCGGCGCGGCGGGCTAACGCTTGCGGCGGCGCTCGGCGACGCGGAGGTGCAGGAGGGCTCGGCTCAGCGAGGCGCGGGCGGTTGCGAGTGAGGCGGGATCCTGCGTACCGGCACCGGAGATCGCCGCTTCGGCGGCGGCCTTCGCCTTCTCGACGACGGCGGTGTCGAGCTCGCCCGACAGGTCGGCCGACTCGGCGAGCACCACCACGCGATCGGGTCGCACCTGCACGAATCCACCAATGATGGCGATGTACTCAATTGAACCGTCAAGCGTTGTGATGCGCCCTTCGCCTGCGCCAAGAACGGTCACATACGGCTCGTGCTTCGGCAGGATGCCAACCTCACCATCGATCGTTGGTAAGACCAACGCGGAGGCCTCGCCCTTCCAGGCGAGGCGCTCCGGCGTCACGATCTCCAACGTAAATGGCATCTCGGTTCGAACCCTTACTTGTTCAGTGCGACGGCGTTCGCCCGAACGTCATCGAGAGTTCCTGCAAGGAAGAACGCCTGCTCTGGCAGTTCGTCGGCCTTCCCTTCGAGGATCTCGCGGAACGAGGCGATCGTGTCGGCGATCTTCACGAACTTGCCGGGGCGGCCAGTGAATACCTCGGCCACGAAGAACGGCTGGCTCATGAAACGCTGCAACTTTCGGGCACGGTTCACCAACAGCCTGTCGTCAGGCGAAAGTTCGTCCTGACCAAGGATGGCGATGATGTCCTGCAGGTCGCGGTAGCGCTGCAGCACTCGCTGCACCTCTCGCGCCGTCTCGTAGTGGTTCACACCAACCACGAGCGGATCGAGCACGCGCGACGTCGACGTCAACGGATCCACCGCCGGATAGATACCGAGCTCGGTGATCGATCGCTCAAGGCGAATCGTCGAGTCAAGGTGTCCGAAGGTGGTTGCCGGTGCTGGGTCGGTGTAGTCGTCTGCTGGCACGTACACGGCCTGCAGCGAGGTAATCGAACCCTTCTTCGTCGACGTAATGCGCTCCTGGAGCGCCGCCATCTCCGTTGCCAAGTTCGGCTGATAGCCCACGGCGCTTGGCATGCGGCCGAGCAACGCGGAAACCTCAGAGCCCGCCTGGGTGAAGCGGAAGATGTTGTCGATGAAGAGCAGCACGTCGCGCCCTTCCGCATCGCGGAAGTACTCGGCCATCGTTAGGCCCGAGAGTGCGACGCGCAGGCGTGCTCCAGGTGGCTCGTTCATCTGGCCGAACACCATTACGGTCTTGTCGATAACGCCCGAGTCGCGCATTTCGCCGATCAGGTCGTTCCCTTCGCGTGAACGCTCACCGACACCCGCAAACACGGAGTAGCCGGAGTGCTCTTGCGCAACGTTGCGGATCAGCTCCTGAATCACGACGGTCTTGCCGACGCCGGCGCCACCGAAGATGCCGATCTTGCCGCCCTTCTTGAACGGGCAGACAAGGTCAATAACCTTGATGCCAGTCTCGAAGAGTTCGGTCTCGGTGGTGAGATCTTCGTACGCTGGTGCGGAGCGGTGGATTGGCAGGTACTGATCGACCTTCACGTCGCCAGCCTGGTCGATCGGCTCACCGAGCACGTTGAAGACGCGGCCAAGCGTTCCGGCGCCAACTGGCACCGAGATCGGTGAGCCGAGGTCGGTCGCCTTTGCGCCGCGGGCGAGCCCGTCGGTTGTGGTCATGGCAACGGTGCGCACGCGATTGTTGCCGAGGTGCTGCTGCACCTCAACAACGAGCGAACCATCGGTTCGATCAATGCGTACGGCGTTATAAATCGCTGGCAGCTCGCGTGCGGCGAACTCAATGTCAACGACCGGTCCCGTAATCGAAACCACGGTTCCTACGGCTCCTGCCTTTGCTGCGGTTGCGTTCGCCATCACTCCTCCTGCCTTTCTATCTTCAGTTCGCGCTTGCGCCTGAAGCAATTTCGATCATTTCACGCGTAATGTTCGACTGTCGCACCTTGTTGTACGTGAGCGTGAGATCGCTAATGAGGTCGCCTGCGTTCTCGGTTGCGTTCTTCATCGCCACCATACGGCTCGACTGCTCGCATGCTGTGGTCTCAAGCACACCCTGGAAGATGCGCGTCGCGACGTAGCGTGGCAGCAACGCCTCAAGCACCGCCGCTGGATCGGGCTCAAAGAGGAACTGATTACCAGGGATGCCAGCGGTGTCGGCCGACGCCTTGATTGGAAGCAGCTGCACCGCCTCTGGGCGCTGCGTCAGCGTGGAGATGAATGCTGGGTGGATCAGGGTGACGCCCGCCGAGCGACCCGAAAGGAAATCGTCGACCAGGAGGCTGACGAGGGCGGTGACATCGCCGAAGGTCGGCTTATCGCCGTACCCCGGGAAGGCGGCGCTGATCTCGTAGCCGCCGCGGGCGAGGGCATCGCGCCCCTTCTTGCCAATGGTGATGATCGTGCTCCCTGCCCCGGCAGTCTCGAGCTCCTTCAGGGCGAAGCGGATCAGGTTGCTGTTCAGGGCGCCGGCGAGGCCACGGTCGGTCGTGAAGAGCACGATCGTGCGTGGTGCGCCGCTCTCTGGGGCTCGCAGGAGCGGGTGCCCCTCCTCGCCCAGCACTGAGGCGAGGTCGGCGATGACCTCGTCGATCGAGTGCCCATACGGGCGGCTCGCCAGCGTGGCGTCTTGGGCGCGCTTTAGCTTTGAGGCGGCAACGAACTGCATGGCGCGGGTGATCTGGCGAATGTTCTTCACCGATCCGATTCGTCGCCGAATCTCGCGCTGGCTTGGCATGCTCTCCTCGCCGCTCGCCCCTCGCCGTTAGGCGAGGAACCCCTTTCGGAATGCGTCGACGGCCTCATCGAGACCCTTCGCCGTATCGTCAGAGATCGCGTTCTCCTTAGCGATGCTCGTCAGGATCGTGGTGCGCTCGCGCTCAAGGAAGGTGCCGAAGCCTGTCTCAAACTCACCAACGCGCGGCGTTGGTACGTCGTCGAGCTTCCCCTTCGATGCCACATACAGAATCGCAACCTGTCGCTCCATCGAGACCGGCTGGTACTGCGGCTGGCGCATGATCGACGAGAGCTTCTCGCCGCGCGTCAGCTGGTCGCGTGTCGACTTGTCGAGGTCGCCCGAGAACTGTGCGAAGGCCGCAAGCTCGCGGTACTGCGCAAGGTCGAGCTTCAACGGACCGGCAACCTTCTTCATCGCCTTCGTCTGCGCGGCGGAACCCACGCGCGATACGGAGATACCAACGTTCACCGCTGGTCGCTGACCGGCGTTGAAGAGGTCGGTCTCCAGGAAGATCTGGCCGTCGGTGATCGAGATGACGTTCGTCGGAATGTAGGCCGACACGTCGCCCGCCTGCGTCTCAATGATCGGCAGCGCCGTCAGTGAGCCACCGCCGAGATCGTCGGAGAGTCGCGCTGCGCGCTCCAAGAGACGGCTGTGCAGATAGAAGACGTCGCCTGGGTAGGCTTCGCGTCCTGGTGGTCGGCGCAAGAGGAGCGCCATCTCGCGATAGGCAACCGCGTGCTTTGAGAGGTCGTCGTACACGCAGAGTGCGTCGCGCACGAGCACGCCGTCGATGGTGACGCCGTTCTCCATGATCTCTTCGCCAATCGCGCAACCGGCGAATGGTGCGAGGTACTGGAGCGGTGCTGGATCTTCGGCGCCTGCAACCACCACGACGGTGTGTGCCATTGCGCCCTGCTTCTCGAGCTGCGCCACAACGGTGCGCACGGTCGAAAGCTTCTGGCCGATCGCGACGTAGATGCAGATGAGGCCCTTCCCCTTCTGGTTGATGATCGTATCGACTGCAACGGCGGTCTTGCCAGTTTGGCGGTCGCCGATGATCAACTCGCGCTGGCCGCGGCCGATTGGAATCAGTGCGTCAACGGCCTTGATGCCGGTCTGCACTGGTGTGGTTACCGACTTACGACTAATAACGCCCGGAGCGATGCGCTCAACTGGGCGCGACTTCTTTGCGTTGATTGGGCCCTTGCCGTCGAGCGGTCGACCGAGTGGGTCAACAACACGTCCGATGAGCTCGGGGCCGACTGGCACCTCAACAACCCTGCCGGTCGTCTTGACGGTATCGCCTTCCTTAATGGACTTCGCGTCGCCAAGCAGCACGGCGCCAACGGTCTCTTCACCAAGGTTCAAGGCCATGCCGGCAACGCCGTTTGGGAACTCCAGAAGTTCAGACGAGAGCGCGCCTGAAAGTCCGTAGACCTGTGCAATGCCATCGCCCACCTCAACTACGGTGCCAACGGTGCGCGACTCGGCGCTCCCGTCGAACCCTTCAATCTGGGCCTTCAGAATGCTGATGATCTCGTCGGACTTAATTGCCATGATCTTCTCGCTCCTCGCTGCTCTACGCGCTCTGCCGGTTCAGCCGGCGACCGAGAGGATCCGCTCACGCATTCGCGAGAGCCGCCCCTTAACGCTGCCATCAACAAGTCGATCGCCGACTCGGAGCGTTGCTCCGCCGACGAGGCTTGCATCTACTTCGTACGACATCTGAACTGCATGACCCGCCATCGTGGCGGCCTCGGTTTCGAATCGTGTGCGCTCTGCAGGGCTCGCCTCAAGGGCGGTGACCACGCGTGCAATGGTGATGCCATTGCGCGCATTCAGCGCGTCGCGCGTTGCCTCGGCGATTGCCGGGATCGACGCAAGGGTGCGTCGTCGCGCCAACATGCCGACCAACGTATGAATGTGTGGGCTGACCGTGCCACCCGCCGCCTTCTCGAGTGCCGCCACACGACCAGCTGCTGGCGTGCGGGGGTCGTCAAGAATCTGGCGCGCGCCTGGGGCCGCTATCACCGCCGCGAGGCGGTCGAGCTCGTCTGCCTGTGACGCCGCCGACGACGCGTCCTTGGCCAGGCCAAGGAGTGCCGCTGCGTATCGTCGTGCAGAGCCGAGCGGTCGATCCACGATCAGTTCCCCTTCTTGGACTGCTCGTCCAAGAACTCGCCCACGAGGGCACGCTGACGATCACCGTCCATTGAGGAGCCGACCACCTTCGTGGCGGCACCAATGGCCAGATCGGCAACCTCACTGCGGATTGCGGCCAGGGCGCTGACGCGCGCCGCCTCAATCTCCTTGGTGGCGTCGGCTCGCATGCGATCCAACTCCGCCTTCAGTGCAGCGGCCTGCTCATCGCGAATCTGCGCTGCTGCCTTATCGGCGTTGGCGCGGATCTCGTTCGACTCGCGTCGAGCGTCGGCGAGCGCAACGCCCGCCGCCTCTTCAGCGCGACTCTTAGCGATCGTCGCCTCAGCTGCTTCGCGAAGCCCACGCTCAATGCGCTCGCGTCGCTCGTCGAGCATCTTCGTGATTGGGCCGAGCGCAGCTGCGCGCAGCACAATAATGAAGAAGGCGAAGTTCGCCGCTGAGATAAGGATCCAGAAGAGGTTGAAGCTCAACCCGGCAGCAGCTTCGCCTTCGGCGGCCTCAGCGTACGGGATAGCGCCAAGCGCCCCCTGGATCAGGTCGACTACCTGCATCGTTGGTCAGTCGCCTTACAGAACGAGTGAAAGGATGCCGAGCACGATCGCGAGAACGCCGAGGCCTTCTGCGAATGCGGCACCGATGATGAAGACGCCGCGGATTGCGCCCGCTGCCTCTGGGTTGCGACCGATTGCGCTAGCGGCTGCCGCAGTGGCAATGCCTACGCCGAGGGCCGGCCCAATTACGCCGAGGGCTGCGATGCCCGCCTGAAGCTGTTCCATGATTCGTACCTCCTACTGTGTCGCCGCCCGGACTCGTGCCGTGCGTCCGACGCTCCGTTACTGCCTGCGGCTAGTGTGCCGCAACTCGCGATTCGGCTCCCGCCGTCGCGCCATCCCCGGCCGCCGCCGGGCTGTGCTCATCGTGCCCCTCCTCGTGATGCCCCTCCATGGCCAGCATGGTGAAGACGAGGACAAGGACGCTGAAGATGATCCCCTGCATCAGACCCACGAAAAGTTCGAGTCCGTACAAGGCAAGCGGGATGAAGGCAAGCGTGATCGTGGTCATCACGGTGAGGGCAAGCTCGCCACCGTAGATGTTGCCGAAGAGTCGCATCGCCAAGGTGACCGGCTTCACGATCTCAAGGAGGAACTCCAGCGCGCCAACAAAGTGATTAATAGCCTTCTCGATCGGGCCGGCGCCCTTGGTTGCGAAGAACTTTCCAAGGTAGCCACCGATACCAAGTGCACGAACGCCTTGGTAGTGGAAGTAGACGAAGGCGACGAGTGCCAGGCCAACCGTGACGTTCACGTCGCTGGTTGGTGCACGGAACTCGTGCACTCGGCCAACGCCCGGAATCAGGCCGGACCAGTTCGAGACAACGATAAAGAGGAAGCAGGCGAGGAAGAAGGTGATGAAGCGCTTCGCACCTGGGCCACCGATCCCCATTGCGAACGACGAAAGGCTCTCAATCGCAAATTCTAAGAAGTTCTGTACGCCGCTAGGAGTTTCCTTGAGGCGACGAGCCACAATAGTCAGAGGAATGATCACCACTGCCATCACGACCCAGCTCATGATGATCGAGCCGGTAATGGATGGGTAGAAGTCAAAGAGCGACGCGGCATGGTTTGGATCGCCGCCGAGATCAATCACCGTGTGGGGAACGATCGGTTCCAGTGACCGCTTGATGACGTCACCAGGGAAGTTGTTCAGTCCAACACCACCGAACATGGCGATCGCAAATGCGTCAAGAAGGATCACGCCGAGTGCGGCAAGAAGAAGGGTGCGCTTCGTTGAGCTCTTCTTCGCCGGAGCGACGCTCATTCAACCCTCCCTTTCAATCGTGCGGCGTCTCGTTCGCGCGCCTCACGTTCTCGTTTCGCTACCTTCGCTGCAACATCAAATGCATCAAGGCGGCGCAACGTTCGCTGCACTAATCGTGCTGCGGCCACCGCGCCGGCGACGAAGCCTCCGACGAATCCAAGGAGCAGGAAGATCGGTCCGCTGTTGAGCTGACCGTCGATCCAGTGTCCGAGGAGTGCTCCACCGAGATTCGCGATGAGGAGGCTGATACCGATCTGCGAGAAGAGGGCGAGATACGCACCCTTGCCGATGTCGGACGTCAGGCCAACAGCCTTATCGGGAATCTGCGGCGATTCTAGCGGAGGGTCGCCAAACTCGCGTTCATTTTTTGGGGCTGGGCTAGGCGTGCTCATGCACGGCGCTCCGCTCGTCGCGAGAGCCAGACGATCGCCCCGCCGAGCACCACGAGGAGCCCGGCAAAGGCGTACAGGGCGGCACTTGCGGTCAGCACAACCGCCCCAACGGAGAGGAGGAGGGTCACGCCATAAAGGGCAAGAACGGCCCCGCGATGGCTGAGCCCCGCGTCGATCAGGCGCTGGTGGATGTGGGTCTTGTCGGCACTATATGGGGAGCGCCCGGCCAGGAGCCGCCCCACGATGACGAAGAAGGCATCAATGATGGGCACCCCCAGGATGAGCAGCGCGGCGACAACCTTGGCGGTGCCGAGGAGGGAGAGGACCGCGAGGGCGTAGGCGACCGCCAGGATCCCGCTCGTCCCCATATAGATGGAGGCGGGGTAGAAGTTGTGCCGCAGGAAGCCGGCGAGCGCGCCCGCTAAGGCGAAGCAGAGGGCGGCGAGGAGGGGGGTCGCCGGGAGGGCGATCACCCCAAGGGTGATCGCAGCGATGAGGGCGATCCCACCCGAAAGGCCGTCGAGCCCATCGATGAAGTTCATGGCGTTCTGCATGCCGAGAACCCAGAAGAGGGTGAGGGCGAGCCCAATGGCATCGGGGATCAATAGGTCACCCGCGCCGAATGGATTCGACAGGATTGCAATCCGCACGCCGAACGCGATCGGTACCGCCGCAATCACCAGCTGCCCGGCGAGCTGCCAGCGCGCGCGCAGATCGAAGCGGTCGTCGACGAGGCCGATAACGCCAGCGAGTAGGGTGCCGAAGAGCAGCGCGGCAATGCTGGAGGTTGGAAGTGGGGTGCCGCCCGTAAGGCCGAGTGGTGCCGCAAGGATCGTCACCGCCGCACCAACCAAGAAGAGGGAGAGTGCAACGGCGAAGCCGCCAGCGCGTGGTATCAGGGTTGTATTGATGCGCCGATCGTTTGGTGCATCGGCAATGTTGAGAGAGAGGGCAACCTGTCGCGCAACCCTTGTGCCGACCAGTGCGACAAGTGCAGCGAGCAGTGCGATCGCGAGATAGAGCGGAGCGTTCTCCATTAGCTCTCGCGGGCCGCTAGCTCCGCAGCATCGTTACCGGGGACTGGGAATTGCTGGGCGACCTTTACTACCTCGCGACGAATCTGCTCGAGCTTGGTCGCATCCTCGCGCGCGGCGATCGCCTCAACAGACCACTGTGCAATCTGTTCCATCTCCGCGAGCCCCATGCCGCGCGTGGTTGCGGCTGGCGTGCCGTAGCGAACGCCGCTCGTCACCATCGGCGAGCGCGTCTCACCTGGAATGCTGTTCTTGTTAATCGTCACGCCTACCGCTTCCAATGCAGCCGTAGCCTCCTTGCCCGTCACGCCAAGCGGCGTCACGTCGCACAAGATCAGGTGGATGTCCGTACCGCCGGTGATCACGCCGAATCCGCGAGCGGCGAGCGCTGCGGCGAGCGCCTTCGCGTTGTCGAGTGTGCGCTGCATATACGCACGGAATTCAGGCTGCAACGCCAACTTGTAGGCGACCGCCTTTGCGGCGATCACGTGCATGAGTGGCCCACCTTGATTGCCTGGGAATACTGCTCGGTCAATGGCAGCCGCTTCGTCTGCTCGCGCAAAGATCATGCCGCCGCGCGGTCCGCGCAGCGTCTTGTGTGTGGTGGTGGTGACGTAGTCGGCGTGCGGGAATGGGCTCGGGTGTAGCCCTGCCGCAACGACTCCTGAGATGTGCGCCATGTCGACCATCAGCTTCGCCCCTGCTGCATGTGCGATGGCCGCAAACTTTTCAAAATCGAGTACGCGCGGATACGCCGATGCACCGGCGATGACAACCTTCGGCTTCGCTTCATCAACAGCGCGCTGTACCGCATCCCAATCCACTAGACCGTCTTCGGCACGAACGCCGTAGAAGGTTGGCTTGAACCACTTCCCTGAAATATTGACCGATGCACCGTGGGAGAGGTGTCCGCCCTGGTCGAGGCTCATGGCAACGAATGAGTCGCCCGGTGACATCGATGCGGTGAATGTTGCGATGTTGGCAGAGGCGCCAGAGTGTGGCTGCACGTTGACATGCTCGCTGCCAACAAAGAGTTCCAGTGCGCGGCTGCGCGCAAGGTTCTCCGCCTCGTCGACAAATTCACAACCGGCGTAGTAGCGCTTCCCTGGGAGACCCTCAGCATACTTGTTGGTGAGGATGGAGCCCTGCGCTTCGCGCACTGCGGAGTAGGTGTAGTTCTCGGAGGCGATCAGCTCAATGTGGTCGCGCTGGCGCACAGCTTCTTTGACAAAGATGGCGTCGAGCTCAGGGTCAACCTTGCGAAGGCTTAGGTTCATCAACGGATCGTGTGCGGCGTTGCTCATGGTCCCCTCCCTCTCCTCTGCCCCACTACGGGTGCGTGACCCCTATTCTCCCGCTGATCCGAGGATCAGGCGCTCAATCATGCGCGCTACGCCGTCCTCTTCACAGCGGGGTGCCTCATATTGCGCCACGGCCCGCACTGGGCCGGGGGCCCCGGCCATCGCCACCCCGTGCCCGGCGACGTCGAGCATCTCTAGGTCGTTGTACTGGTCGCCGATGGCCATCACCTGGCCAAGTGGGATTTTGAGGCGTCGAGCGAGCCAGCGGAGGGCGGTTCCCTTATTGACCCCAGGGGCGGTGAACTCCAGGTATTCGGGGTGGCTGATGGTCACATCGAGCTCTCCGGCGAAGGTGGCCCGAGCGCGATTGAGGATCCCGTCGACATGCCCCTCGGGAGCGTGGGCGACCACCTTGGAGAGGTGCAGCTTGCGCTCGGTAAGGTAGCCAATAAGGTCTGGAACCGTGCCGAGGCGTTTCAGGGCATCCCCCTTCAGCCAAGCCTCGTACTGGCGCACATGGGGATCTCGAACATCGAAGCGCAGGTCATCGCGAATCACGGCGTGTCCCCAGAGGTTGTTCTCGCGGCACCAGGCGACTGCTTTGGCCCCGAGGTGGGCGGGGAAGGGGAAGTGCCGGATCATGCGCCCCGAGCCAGCCTCGCCCTTCGCCGGGATCTCGCGCGCGATCGCCCCCTGCATGCCGATCAGTGGACCGTCGAGACCGATCTGATGCGCGTACTCGATGATTGACGGCACATTGCGCCCCGACGAGATGGTGGCGATCACCCCCTTGGCGCGCGCCGCACGAATCGCATCAATGGTGCGCTCGGCAATCACGCCGTCGTGTGGCAGCAGCGTGCCATCGAGATCCATAACGAGGAGTCGGATTGGGAACGCAGGTTTCACCGCCATGACGCGTTACCCACTCCGACGAATTTCAGCCATGCGGTCGCGACCCGAGAGGTCGCCGCGAATGGCCACGCGCCAACCGATGCCGAGGCCATCGGCAAGACGCGCAACGTCGTCGCCCTGACCGTCACCGAATTCAAGGAGTGCGGCGCCGCCTGGGCGCAGCAGGCGCGGCAGCTCGGCGATAAGTCGGCGAATCAGTTCCAGCCCATCACCGCCGCCATCGAGTGCGAGGCGCGGCTCTGCGGCAATGCCGAGGCGCGCCAGGTCGCGTGGCGCCAGGTCGCGAATGCTGGCGGCGGCCTTCGCCGCATCAACATCGGCGGTTGGCACATATGGCAGGTTGGCGATCAGGAGATCGAGGTGCGCTGGATCGCCGGGTGCACGCGCAGCGAGGAGCGGCTCCGCGAGATCGCCCTGCATGAAGGTGATGCGCGACGCAACACCACAACGCAACGCATTCGCGCGCGCCACCATCAACGCATCGCCAGAGATGTCGGTGGCAATGAGACGCAGGGGCACTGGTGATTCGTCGGCGAGCGTCACGGCGAGTGCGCCACTGCCGGTGCCGATCTCGGCGGCGTTGAGTGGATGGGGCGCACGGCCGAGTGCACGGTCGGCGGCAACGCGGTCGGTGAGGAAGGCGAGTGCCGTCTCAATGATCAGTTCGCTCTCTGGTCGCGGGTCCAGCACGTCCGGCGTGACGAGCAGCTCGAGCCTGCGGAATCCACGACGCCCAGTGAGGTGACTGATCGGTCGACCTGTTGAGCGTTCCTGCACCAGTGCGGCGAGCGCAGATGGCGCGTCGCCGGCGAGAAGAGCGCTGCGCGCGATGCGCAACGCATCGGCGAGTTGTGGATGTTGATCGCTCAGCGGCTCCGGCTCTGGGAGTTCGCTGAGCGCTGGGAGTGGGAGTGGAAACCCTGCAGCAACGGCGGTACGCAGTGTGGCAACGCGGGTGCCGAGCAGTGCTGCGAGCAACGTCTCGGCATCAAGACGCGGTGTTGGGCTTCCCGCCGCCTCAAGCTGCAGCGTTGCTTCGCGAAGGAGTGTGGGGCCATCGGCCTCGCGCTCTACTACTGGTCGACTGGCGATCTGCTCTTCGCTCATCATTCCGCCAGTCGTGCCGCCTGCTCAGCGGCGGCGAGTGCTTCATGGAATGGGGCGAGGTCGCCACCGAGAATGCCGGGCACATCAAACTTGTCGAAGCCGATGCGGTGGTCGGTGACCCGATTCTGTGGCCCGTTATACGTACGAATCTTCTCGCTGCGATCACCACTGCCGATCAGCGCCTTGCGCGCCTTGGAGTCGGCGGCGCGCTTACGCTCCTCTTCGGCGGCGATAATGCGGCTGCGCAGAATCGCCATCCCCTTCTCTTTGTTGCGCAGCTGGCTGCGCTCGTCCTGCATCTCCACCACGATGCCGCTCGGAATGTGCGTGATGCGCACCGCGGAGTCGGTGGTGTTCACCCCTTGTCCGCCGTTCCCCGACGCGCGCTTCACGTCAATGCGAATATCGTTTTCGGGAATCACGAGATCAACAGCGGTCACCACTGGAAGCACCACAACGGTGGCGGTGCTGGTGTGAATGCGCCCGGCTGACTCCGTTGCGGGGACGCGCTGAATGCGATGCACGCCCGACTCCCACTTAAAGGCGGCCCATGCGCCGTCGCCAGAGACCTCCATCACCCCTTCGCGAATCCCGCCAACGCCGGTTTCGCTGATCACATCAACCTCGCTCTTCCACCCCTGGCGTTCGGCGTAGCGTAGGTAGGCGCGGAAGAGCTCACCAGCGAAGATGCCGGCCTCGTCGCCGCCAGCGCCAGGACGCACCTCGATCAGCAGGTCTCGGCCATCGTTCGGATCAGGCTCAAGGAGGAGGCCTGGAAGGCTCTCAAGGATGTCGCGTTCAATCGCCTCGGCCTCGGCGCGGTCGGTGGCGGCGAGCTCACGCATCTCCGCGTCGGCCCCTGGATCCGCCTCAAGGGAGCGTGAATCGGTCACGCGGAGCCGAGCGGCGGTGAGGGCCTCGCCCGCCTCGGCGAGCGGTGCGGTGCGCGACAACTCGCGCCCAATGCGAGCAAGGGCGGTGTGGTCGGCAAGCACCTCAGGAAGTGTCAGCTGCGCCTCAAGCTCGGCGCGCGCCTTGAGCGCCGCCGCGAGTCGCGCGTTGAGTTGCACCACGTCAGCCATCAGGTCACCTTCAGCGGCTGCAGCGCACGGGAGGTTGGTAGCTCTGAGCCGCTCGGCACAACGCCACCCTCCGCTTCAATCGCCGCGGCCAGTGCAACGATCGCAATGTCGTGCATGCCGTCGTCGGGTCGTCGCGTGGTGATGCGCTGTACGGCAATCCCCGGTGCCGCCAACGCGCGGGCAATCAGGTTCGTTCGATAGCGACCCAGGAGTCGAAGAATCTCATAGGCGAGACCGGCAACGAGCGGAATCCCTGCAATGCGGCTGATCACCGTTGGGATCGGATCGAGTCGACCGACCAGCGAGAAGCTGACAATGCTCACCAGAATGACGACAACAAGGAACTCGGTGCCGCAGCGTGGGTGTGCCGTTGGCCAGCGCGAAAGCGCCTCGCGTGTGAGCGGCTCACCGTTCTCAAGCGCGTGAATCGCGCGATGCTCTGCGCCGTGATAGCGATACGTGCGGTCCACATCGCTGCTGCGGCCAACTGCTGCGAGGTATCCAAGAAGGATCCCCACCTGCAAGAGTCCGTCAATTGCTCGCTCAATCAGCAGCTCGGTAAGACCGAGTGCGTTCACGATTGCTGACGCGGCGATTGCTGGGAGCACATTAAAGATCACCACGGCAATCAGAAGCGTGACCGCGAGTGTTGCGATCATTGAACCGGTGCCGCCAGTTGATCGCTCCTCATCACCCGCCGACACGTCGGCGCTGCGCAGCAGCCAGCGGCTGCCAAGTGCGAGTGTCTCCCAGAGAACAACAGCGCCACGCAGAATTGGGATGCGCGTGAGGCGTCGACGAATCGGTCCGGTGGCAATTGGTTCTGCGGTTACGGCGATGCCGCCATCAACGGTGCGTAGCGCAACGCCAATGTGTGATGGTCCGCGCATCAGAATGCCGTCGATCAGCGCCTGGCCGCCATACGCTGCGCCGCTCGTTGGGCGCGCGCTCAGAGATACGGCGTGTAGCCCTCGTGAAATGTCAGCGAAGCGATCCTGCGCGAATCGCGCAGCGACGCCGAGTCGGCGCCGCATGGAGATCAGCGCGAGCGACCGAGGCGCTTCTGGAAGCGCTCGACCTGACCGGCCGTGTCGAGAATCAGCTGCTTCCCCGTAAAGAACGGGTGGCAGTTTGAGCAGACCTCCGTCTTGAGCTCGCTGGTTCGCGTCGAGCCGATCGAGAACTTCGTGCTGCATGCGAGGCACGTAATTTCGATGGTGTTGTACTTGGGATGAATCTCTGGCTTCATCAGCGACTCTCTAGGCGTCTGGTGAAGCGACTACGTTGACGCGCTTCTTCGTGCGCGACGCGTGGTCGAACTTCACCCTGCCGGTGATGGTTGCGTAGATGGTGTAGTCGCTGCCCAGGCCAACGCCACGCCCTGCGGCGAAGGTGGTGCCGTGCTGTCGCACGATGATGCCGCCAGCGTTGATCTTCTGACC
>SHYI01000016.1 GCA_009692905.1 Chloroflexota bacterium | reverse complement strand
GCGGCCGAGCCGCAAATCACGAATTGTCGCGTGCCCCTCAGCGGGCGATTGTGGGCTCACTCCGACTTCACCGAGTGGCCACCGAACTGATTGCGCAGTGCGGCGAGCACCTTTGCTGAGTACGAATCGTCCTGTCGCGAACGGAAGCGCGTCAGCAGCGAGAGGGTGATGAGCGGGGCTGGTACATCAAGGTCGATCGCCTCTTGTACCGTCCAGCGACCTTCGCCAGAATCGGCGACCCAGCCCTTGATCCCCTTCAGGTCGCTCCCCTCGGCGCGGAAGGCGCGTGCAGCAAGCTCAAGGAGCCAGCTGCGTACGACCGAGCCCTGCATCCAGAGGTCGCTCACCTTGGCGAGGTCGAGCTTGTAGCGCGACTTCGCGAGGATCTCGAACCCTTCGGCGTATGACTGCATCATTCCGTACTCGATGCCGTTGTGGACCATCTTCACGTAGTGGCCAGCGCCTGAGCCGCCGCAGTGCATGAAACCATCCTTCGGCGCCAGTGTGATGAAGATTGGCTCAAGCGCCTTCACTGGCGCGGCGTCGCCGCCGACCATCATGCAGTAACCGTTCTCGAGGCCCCACACGCCGCCAGAGGTTCCGGCGTCGATGAAGTGAATGCCGTGACCGGCGAGCTTCTCGTGTCGGCGGATGGTGTCGTGGAAGTTCGAGTTGCCGCCATCAATGATGGTGTCTCCCTTGGTGAGGAGGGGGATCAGCTCGTCGATCATCGCCTCGGTGGCATCACCGCTCGGCACCATGACCCAGACGCGCTTTGGGGAGGTCAGGCTGTCGACCAGCTCCTTCACGGTGTAGGTCGGCTTGGCACCCTCCTTGGCGACCTCATCGGTCTTCTCGCGGGAGCGGTTCCAAATCGCCACGTCGTGGCCGTTGCGGACCAGCCGCCTCACCATGTTGGCGCCCATCTTGCCGAGGCCGATAAATCCGATCTGCATGATCTCCCCCTTCGCTATTGGTCTTCGTACCTACCGATGCTAGCGAACTGCGAGCACCCGTTCGATGAGCGCTGCCAAGCGCGAGAGCCCAGCGTCTGGATCGTCGCCCAGGTGCACCCGCAGCACGGGGAGCCCGTGGTCGGCGAGCGACCGAACGTCGCCGAGCGCCTGAGCGTCAATCAGCTGACCGAAGCTGTATGGCCGCCCTGGGATCGCGAGATCTCGTGGGTGGCCAGCGACGATCTGCAGGAACCAGCCGATCGGCGCACCACCCTTATGGAGCTGCCCGGTGGAGTGCAGAAAGCGTGGCCCAATGCCAACGGTGGTGGCTCGCCCCGTTGCGTCGCGCAGGGCCAGGCGCAGCTTGGTCAGCGCCGCGGTGCGCGCCGGGGTGCTGGCGATATACGCCTGGATGCCGATATAGCCGCGTGCGCCGAGTCGATCGAGCTGACCGGCAATCAGTCGCTCTGCATCGTCGGCGAATGCTGCCGGTAGCGCATCGTCAACCCACAACTCCAGGCCGTCGACCGAGCACTTCACAGGCAGTTCAGGAAGTGAACCGTTCGCCGCAAGTTCGGCCAATACGTTCGCGGTGTTTGTCTTCGACTCGGTGACGTTCGGCTCATCAAACGGATTAATGTTGAGAACGGCGCCAGCAAATGCGGTCGCAGCCTCCCAGCGTACGAACTCTCCACCAATGTCAATGCGATCGTTGAGCGTCCACTCCAGAACTGGATGCCCGGCGGCGGCGAGTGCATCAAGACGTGCCTCAACAGTGGAGCCATCGGCGCAGCGTGGCGCCGTGCCGCCATCCAACTTGATGCGCACAAAGAATCGGTCCTCGCCATATGTGGTGACGGCACCGAGTGGCTCGCCATCAATAGGCACAACGCCAACGCCATGCTTCCCCGTGCTCTCGGCAACGAGCTGCTCAGCCCATGCGCCGAAGCCATCAATTGGTTCGTCAACGATGAGCGTCGCCTTGTCGCGACCCTCGCGCGCGAGCGCGCCCATGATGCAACCGAGTGCCAGGGCATGGTTCCCCGCCGGCTCTGGGTCGCGGCTCTGCGCAACTGCTGCGCTCCCCGAAGCGAGGAGCGGATCAAGATCAATGCCGAGCAGCGCCGCGGGCACAAGGCCAACGAAGCTGAGTGCGGAGTAGCGGCCGCCAATGTCGGCAGGGTTCAAGAAGAGGCGACTCGTATCAACCACCTTCGTGACTCCGTCAACGCACGGCGACGGGTCGCTGATGGCAGCGAAGTTTGCCGTTGGCTCCTGTGTGGAGCCAGTTGCAGCCAGCTGCTGCTTATTCAACTCGTACGCGTATGCAGCGAAGGAGAGCGTCTCTGTGGTGGTGCCGGACTTGCTCGCGAGCAGGTAGTAGCTGCTCTCCGGCTTCAGTCCAGCGACAGCACTGTGGACCGCCTCAGGGTCAGTGGAGTCGCAGATGCGCGCTTTGCCCCAGTCGGTGATGTCGGCGAATGCGCGGGCGAGTACTTCAGGGGCGAGCGATGAACCACCCATCCCGGCAACAACGAAGTCTTTCACGCGCGTGGTTGCGCCGGTGACTGGTGCGTCGCCGAACGCTTCGAGCGACGGGATTTCTGTCGTGAAGAAGTCCGGCGCGTCGAGCCAGCCAAGACGATTTGCAATCTTCGCCTGCACCTCAGCGTCGCTGCTCCAAAGCGTTGCATCACGTGCGGCGAGTCGTACCGCCCACTCGCCGGTGCGGGCGCGGTCGAAGGTGCTCTCAATTGCTGCGAGGTCAGAGGCTCGGCCGATGCGCGCGCGGAAGGGGAGTCGTGGCTCAGCGCTCACGACTGCTCCTCTTCAATGTCGGCGACCTTCGCTGTGCGGCGGAGGTATCGCTCTTCACCGCTCGGTTCAGCCTGCAGGAAGGCGGCGAGCGTCTCGAGCGCCGCATCAATAGAGATGATGTTTGCACCGAAGGCGAGCACGTTCATATCGTCATGCACCACCCCCTGTCGGGCCGAAGCTGGATCGTGCGCGATGGAGGCGCGAATGCCGTGGAACTTGTTCGCGGCGATCGTCACGCCGATCCCCGAGCCACAGATCAGCAGACCGCGATCGGCCTGGCCGGCGATCATGCGCTCGGCCACGGCACGTGAGGAGTCGGGGTAATCGTCGGTTGGGTCACTCCCATCGCCACCAAGGTCGGCGATGCTCCAGTCAGGGGCGATCTCAGCAATCCGGGCAACGATCGCCGCCTTTAGTGCAGCACCCGCATGGTCGGCGGCAACGGCAAGGCGGCGTGCCACCTCAGCGAACCTGATGCCCGTCGTGCAGGTGTGGCGTCGGAACGACGCCGTGCACGCTGCCCGCGAGCACGCCCTTGGCGATCTCGACGATGCGCTCAGGGGTGAAGCCGAACTCCTTGAAGAGGGTTGGCGCTGGGGCCGATGCGCCGAAGCGGTCCATCGCAATGATGGCGCCGTCGGTGCCCGACCAACGATCCCAGCCCAAGCTCACACCCGCCTCAATGGCGACGCGCGCACGGAGTGCAGCGGGAAGCACCGACTCGCGGTACGCCGCGTCCTGCTCGCCGAAGAGTTCGGGGCATGGCATCGAGACGACGCGCGTCGGTGTGCCGACAGCCTCCAGCTGCTCCGCCGCGGCAACGGCGAGGTGTAACTCCGAGCCGGTCGAAATCAAGATCATCTTTGGCGCGTCTGTTGCCTCGCGAAGTACATAGGCGCCACGTCGTACCCCTGCGGCCGCTCCAGTAATGGAGCCGGCGAGTACCGGCAGCTTCTGCCGTGTGAAGGCGAGCACCGTTGGCGCATGTCGTCGCTCAACGGCAACGCCCCACGCCGCTGCGGCCTCATTCGGATCACCAGGTCGGAAGAAGCGCACGTTTGGAATCGCGCGGAGTGCGGCGTAGTGCTCGACCGGCTGATGCGTTGGGCCATCTTCGCCGAGCCCGATCGAGTCGTGGGTGAAGACGAAGATGCTGCCGATATTGGCGAGCGCTGCGAGTCGCAGCGCGCCGCGTAGATAATCGCTAAAGGTGAGGAATGTCGCCACGAATGGGATCAGGCCACCGTGATACGAGATGCCGTTCGCAATCGCTGCCATCGCGTGCTCGCGCACGCCATAGCTGATGTTGCGGCCCGACTCAGTGGCGGTGAACTTGCCACCACCATGAATGTCGGTGAGGTTCGACTCTGAGAGATCGGCGCTGCCACCGATCAACTCGGGCAGAACGGCACCGAGCGCCGCAATGCTTGCCTGACTGACGTTACGCGTCGGCGCATCGCCGCCGAGTTCGTACTTCGGTAGCGCGCTCTCCCAGCCGGCTGGGAGCGTTCCCGCCATGCGCCGCTGCAGTTCGGCGGCCTCAGTAGGGAAGGCGGTGGCGTAGGCGAGCAGCTGCTTGGCATGTGCGGCGACGAGCGCGGCGCCGTGATCGCTACGCTCCTTATAGAGGGCGGCAACATCGGCCGGTACGACAAACGTTGCGTCGGGGTCAACGCCGTAGGCGGCCTTGGTGAGCTTCACCTCATCAGGGCCGAGTGGTGCGCCGTGCGACTTCTGACTCCCCGCCTTATTCGGTGAACCGAAGCCGATGACGGTGCGCACCGCGATCAGGCTCGGTCGTTCGTCGGCGATCGCCCAATCGATGGCGCGATCAATCGCCTCAATGTCGTTGCCATCTTCGACGCGCGCGGTGTGCCAGCCGTAGGCATCAAAGCGCTTCAGCACATCCTCTGACCAGGCGGTCGATGTTGGCCCGTCGAGTTGGATCAGGTTGTCGTCCCAGAGATAGATCAACTTGCTGAGCTTCAGGTGCCCCGCGAGCGATGCGGCCTCAGCGGCGATCCCCTCCTGCAGGTCGCCGTCAGAAACGATGGCGAAGACACGGTGATCAATGACGGTGTGCCCTGCGCGGTTGAACTCTTCGGCGAGGCGGCGCTCTGCAATCGCCATACCAACGCCGTTGGCGAACCCCTGGCCAAGTGGGCCGGTGGTGGCCTCAACGCCGGCGGTCAGGCCGAACTCTGGGTGCCCTGGTGTCAGCGAGCCCCACTGACGGAAGGCCCTGAGGTCGTCGAGGGTCAGGCCGTAGCCGGCGAGATGAATCAGCGAATAGAGGAGTGCGCTCGCATGCCCGTTGGAGAGGAGGAAGCGATCGCGGTTGAACCAGCCCGGCGTTGCTGGTGCATGGCGAAGGTGTCGTGACCAGATGGTGTGACCCATTGGCGCGCAGCCCATCGGCGCGCCTGGGTGTCCGCTGTTGGCCGCCTGCACCGTATCGATCGCGAGGGTGCGAATCGTGGTGACGGCCGACTGGTCGAGGCGCGGATCCATGGGTCTCTCCATCCATAACAGGCAGGTGGACCGTCGGCGCGGAGTTACTCACATCCGCCTCGGTGCTGCAGGGAGATTGTAGACTCACTCCTCGTGCGCCGTAGCGCCCTGGCGCCACCCTTCTGAAGGAGGAGATATGTCGGGATCGACCTCGCCTGCCGCCGTTAACGCAACGGGAATCGGCCGCGTCTTTCAGGCGAAGGGTGGCCCCGTCACCGCACTGGACGGCATCGACCTGCGCATTGAGCCCGGTGAGCTCTTCGGGGTGCTTGGCCCAAATGGCGCGGGGAAGAGCACGCTGATCAAAATCCTGAGCACCCTTCTCCTTCCGAGCACCGGATCCGCCTCGATCTTTGGCCTTGATGTCGTCACCGAAACGGCACGCGTGCGCCGGATCATGAACCTCGTCGTCGGCGGTGACTTCTCTGGGTACGGGCTGCTGACCGTTCGTGAGCAGCTGGCGATGTTCGCCCAGTTCTACGGCCTGCCGTACCGCGAGGGGATGGCGAAGGTTGATGCACAGCTCGCCTCGTTCGGCATTGATGACATTCGCGATCGCAAGATCAGCGCCCTCTCAACCGGGCAGCGCCAAAAGTTGAACTTTGCACGATCGTTCCTCAACGACCCATGGATTCTCTTCCTTGATGAGCCGACGATCGGTCTCGACGTTTCGGCCGCGCGCGATGTGCGCGATCGTGTGCGCGCATTCCAAGCGGAGCAGCCTGGTCGAACCGTACTGCTCACAACGCACTACATGGCAGAGGCGGACGAGATGTGCGATCGCATCGCCATCGTTGACTATGGGCGCATCTTGGCGCAGGGGACGCCAACGGAGTTGAAGCGCATGGTGCAGAAGGATGCACTCTTCATCGTTGGCATTGATGCACTACCAACAGCAATGTCCATTGACGCACTCCGTGCCCTCCCCGGTGTGATCTCGGTCGCGGCGCGAGACGCCGATAGCAGCGACCCCTCTGGCGTTGGTTCACCGATGCTTCGACTCGCGATCGGCCTCAAGGAAGATGCTGCACTCGGCGGCGTGATTAGTGCGCTCGCCGCCGGTGGGGCGCACCTGCAAGAGATTTCGAAGAGCGAGCCGACACTTGAAGAGGTCTTTGTGCAACTTGTTGGTCGCGGCATCAGTGAATCAGACGAGGTGAGTAATGGGTAACAGCGTCGTCGGCGCCGAGGCCACCGCACTCATCTCGCGCATTCACCAAGAGGCCACCTGGAGCTTGGGTCGCCGAATTCGTCACGCCTTCGCCTCGGTGCTGGCGCGCGCCTATCCGCGGGTTATCGGTGCAGCGCGCGAGCCATCGTGGCTCTTCTTTGATCTTGTCTTCCCGATTCTCGGCATGTGCTCCATCGTCTTCCTGCTCCGCTCGCGCGGTGTCGATGAGGCCTGGATCGGCTCCACGATTTTGGCGACAGCACTCCTCTCCTTCTGGATCTCCGTGGTCTGGATGATGGGGGCGCAGTTCCACTGGGAGCGCGACTCCGGGAACCTCCTTCTCTATATCACCGCCCCCGTTGGCCTCGGCGCCATTGCGCTCGGCATGGCGATCGGCGGTGCCCTTGGTGTGGTGATTCGAGCGGTGATCATCACGGCGGCGGGCGTGCTCCTCTTCGGAGCGAAGTACCAGGTCGCCGATCCCTTCCTGCTTGCGCTGGTGATTCTGGCGGGGGTGGCGGCGATGTACTCGCTCGGCGTCTGTCTCTCCTCGATCTTTTTGATCTCAGGTCGCGAAGCAGATCACCTCGGCAGCCTCTTGAACGAGCCGATGCAGCTGCTGGGTGGCGTCTACGCGCCGGTGCGTTCCATGGGCACTGCAGGGGTGGTCGCGCTCGGCATCTTGCCGCTCGCCCCGGCGATTGATGCGCTGCGCCAGGTCGCTGTGCCCCAACTTGCGGCAACGGGCATCTTGCCCGTCGGCGTTGAGCTCCTGATTCTGCTGGTGATGACGATCGTCTTTGGTGTGATCGGGCGAGTGCTGCTCGCCCACATTGAGCGCGTTGGTCGTGCCGGTGGAAAGTTGTTAGCGCGTGCCGATTAGCGCAGGTTCTGCACCAGAGGTGCGACCGTTCGGTCCGCTGCGCGGCGGCGCTGCAGATGCCGCTCGCTCCCTTGTTGCCTCGGCGCGACTCGCGTGGGCGATTGAGGGGAACTGGGCGGAGCCGATCTACCTCGCTGCGTTCCTCATCGTTCGGCCACTCGCATTTCTCGGACTCTTTCTCGCCGTCCTGAGCATTGGTGGATCGCTGAACGTTGCGACGATTGGATTTGTGGTGATCGGTCAGGCCGTCTTCCAGATTGTCAGCGCAGCACTTGAGGGCCCAACGCATGCGCTACTCGACGACCGCGAGCGCTATCGCACCATTCGCTACATCTTCGCAACGCCGTCTTCACTCTTTCCTGTTTCGATTGGTCGCTCGCTGGTGAAGGCGAGCATTGCCGGGTTTAGTGCCCTCATCGTGATCGGCGCAGGGATACTGCTCGGTGTACCGATGCGCGCCGGCGGGCCAGACCTGCTGCTCGTTGCAGCGGTGCTGCCACTCGGGCTCCTCTCAGTTGTTGGGCTCGGCATCGTCCTCGGTGGTCTCTGTGTGCAGCTCCGCAATGACGCGTGGTCGTATCCGGAGGCGGTCTCATCAAGCGTCTTCTTGCTCTGCGGTGCGATCTTCCCGCTCGAGGTGCTCCCAGGGCCCGTGCAAAACATTGCAGCGGCGCTGCCGATCACCTGGTGGATCGAGGGACTGCGCCGCGCGCTACTCGGCACGACATCACCAGGTATCCTCGGCACCATGCCCACCAACGAGCTCCTGCTCATCCTCGCCGTGGGCACCGCCGTCATCTGGCTCATCTCACCACGCCTCTTTGTGGCAGGGATCGATCGCGCCCGTGAGAAGGGGTATCTCGACCGGAACACCGCTTCGTGAGCCGCCCCGCGCTTAGTGTCCGCGCTGTCGCCGAGTTCGGCGTGCTTATTGCCGTGGCAACGTGGGCGATCAACTTCACCGTCGTCAAGGCGGCGGTACTGGTCTGGCCAGTGCTGCCGTTCTCCGCCATTCGCATCACCGCCGCGGGCATCTTGGTGCTCGGCTGGGCCGTGATGCGTGGTGCAAACTTCCGCATGGCACGCCGTGATCTGCTCGCCGCCGCACTCTTCGGTGTGATCGGGCAGGGCCTCTATCAACTCCTCTGGGCCGGTGCGTTCGGCACCATTAATGCGGGGACAAGTGCACTCCTCATTGCGGTCACCCCGTTTCTCACGGCGATCCTCGCCTCACTGCTGCGCATCGATCCGCTGAAGCCAGCAGTTGCCGTGGGCGGCATCATCGCCTTTGCTGGCGTGGTGGCCGTTGCCCTTGGTGAAGGGGCTGGCGCGTTCGGTGGCGAGACTACCGGGGTGCTGATGACACTCGGCGCCGCCGTCTGTTGGGCGGCGTATCTGCTCGCAGGCGCGCGTGTCATCCCGCGCGTCGGCGCCATTGCCTGGACCGCCTGGAGCATGATCTTCGGTGGAGGTGCACTCTTCATCTCTGCGATCGCCGCTGGACAATTTGACGGACTTGCCGCACCACCGCCAGCCGCAATCTTCGGCCTGGTCTTCTCCACGCTCGGATCGAGCAGCTTGGCCAATGTCTTGTACTTCACGGCGGTGCCGATCGTTGGCGTCTCCCGCGTCTCCAGTTTCCAGCTACTGGTGCCATTCCTCGCCGTCATCGTCTCGGCCGTCGTGCTCAGTGAGGCCCCCGCGCCGATTCAGGCGTTCGGTGGCGCACTCATCCTCTTGGGCATTTGGGCAGGGCGCCAAACCAGTCTTCCGTTCCGCCGCCGCCTGCGATAGACTCCGTCAGGCTCGTTCGGGAAACCCCGAGCGCCCCACCTTGAGTGATGGAGGGAGAGCGACCAATGACGACGAAGTTCGTGTTCGTCACTGGTGGTGTCACCTCCTCTCTCGGTAAGGGAATTACCGCCGCCTCTGTCGGCCTCCTCCTCAAAGCGCGCGGCTTGCGCATCTCCGTGATCAAGCTTGACCCCTACCTCAACGTTGACCCGGGCACCATGTCGCCCTATCAGCACGGCGAAGTGTTCATTACCGACGACGGCGCTGAGACCGACCTCGACCTTGGGCACTACGAGCGCTTCATTGACGTCAATCTCTCACAGGCCTCCAACGTCACCACAGGGCGCATCTACTCCACCGTGATCGCGCGCGAACGTCGCGGCGACTATCTCGGCGGCACAGTGCAGGTCATTCCGCACATCACCAACGAGATCAAGGAGCGCGTGTTGCGGCTGAGCGGTGATGACGTTGATGTGGTGATCGTTGAGGTTGGCGGCACCGTTGGCGACATTGAGTCACTGCCGTTCATTGAGGCGATTCGACAGCTGAAGAAGGATGTTGGCCGCGGCAACTCGCTCTACATTCACGTCACGCTCCTTCCAGAACTCGCCGCTACCGGTGAACTGAAGACGAAGCCGACCCAGCACTCCGTGAAGGAGCTGCGTGGTAGCGGCGTTCAGCCTGATGTCATCATCTTGCGCGCGGACCATCCGGTTCCAGACGACGTCCGCGAGAAGATCGCGTTGTTCACGGACGTCCCCGTTGAGGCGGTCGTTCCCGCAACCACCGCGCGCACCATCTATGAGGTGCCGCTGCAGTTCGAGAGGTTCGGCCTTGGCGACCTAGTCGTGCGCGAACTTGGTCTTCCAGCAACCACCCCAGACCTCTCGCGTTGGGAGAAGCTCGCCACTGAGATCGTCGCCGAGAAGCCTGCGGTTGAGATCGCCATCGTTGGCAAGTACACCGAACTTCCTGATGCGTACCTCTCGGTAACCGAAGCGCTGCGCCACGCCGGTTGGGCACACGGCGTTGATGTGCGCGTGCGCTGGGTGAGCGCCGAGCGACTCGATGACGCCGAGCCTACCGTCCTCTCCGCAGAACTCGCCGGCGCGCACGGCATCTTGGTGCCAGGTGGCTACGGCTACCGCGGCATTGAAGGGAAGATCCGCGCCGCGCATATGGCGCGCACGGAGCGCATCCCGTACCTGGGACTCTGCCTCGGCCTGCAGATTGCGGTGATCGACGTCGCGCGCGAGGCCCTCGGCTCTAGTGATGCGAACTCGACCGAATTCGACATGTTCACCAAGAACCCGGTGATTGACTTCACCCCTGACCAGCGCGGCGTTGAAGAGAAGGGGGGCACACAACGCCTCGGCCTCTACCCCGCCAAGCTCACCCCTGGGAGCCGCGCCGCAACCGTCTATGGCGCTGAGGTTGTGTACGAGCGACACCGTCACCGCTTTGAGGTTGCCAACCGATTTAAGCCGCAGCTTGAGGCGGCCGGCATGCGCTTCACCGGTGTGTCACCTGATGGCCGCCTCGTTGAAATCATCGAGCTCGCCGACCACCCGTGGTTCGTGGCCAGCCAGTTCCACCCCGAATTCACCAGCCGACCGCTCCGACCGAACCCACTCTTTGACGGTTTCGTTGGTGCGGCTGTGGCGCTGCGCGACGGGCGCCTCGCCTCGTACACCCCACGAATGGTTGGGGTGCGCGATGATGAGGCGGCGAAGGCTGAGCGAAGCCGTGCCGTCGAGGCCGCCGCCACCAAGGCGGCAAAGCGCAGCAACGGATCTAATGCGTAATCGCCCATAATCGGGCCAAGCCATTCAGTAATAAGGGGGCAGTATGAAGTTCTTCTTGGACACCGCTGACATTGAAGAGATCAAGACCGGGATCAAGTGGGGCGTCGTTGACGGCGTCACCACGAACCCGTCGCTCTACGCGAAGGTTGGCGGCTCGTACGAGGAGATTCTGAAGGAGATCTGCGGCCTCACCAAGGGCCCGGTCTCGGCTGAGGTCATGAGCGATGACGCCGACGGCATGGTCAAAGAGGGCCTCGCCTTTGCGAAGATCGCTCCGAACATCGTCGTCAAGGTCGCCCTCACAACCGCAGGGCTAGAGGCAATTAGCCGTCTCGCCGCGGAGGGGATCAAGACGAACTGCACCCTGATCTTCACTGCGAACCAGGGGCTCATGGCGGCAAAGGCGGGCGCCTCGCTGATCAGCCCATTCGTCGGCCGACTCGACGATATCAACGAAGACGGGATGATCGTGATCCAGGAGCTCGCCGAGATCTTCGCGAACTACGAGGGGCTCGACCACTGCGAGATCCTCGCCGCCTCGATCCGTCACCCACGCCATGTCACAGAGTCGGCCCTGGCAGGGGCGCACGTGGCAACGATGCCACTCAAGGTGCTTGAGCAGATGACGAAGCACCCGCTCACCGATAAGGGGATCGCGATCTTCAAGTCGGACTGGGCGAAGGCCACCTCCGGGAAGTAGCCACGGGCCCGATCCTGCGGGCTCTTGACGAGCGGCAGCGGCTGCCGTAGAGTTCTCTCATCCCCCCCGATCTGCACAGCAAACGCGGCGCAGTTTCGCGTACCAGGGATGCAACCACCCACAGATAGAGGAAGGTATCCAACTGACATGAACGACGGACGAAACCGCGGCCCACGACGACCACCCCGCCGCGGCGGACCAAACCCAAACTCCATGCGCATGCCGCAGAGCGCGCTTCCGGCTGACGTTGAGGTGCTCTCCGAGGCCGACCTTGCCGCCGAAGGCCTCGTCACCTTTGCCGCTCTCGCCAACATGACTGCGACCGAACTGATTGCCGCGGCCAAGAAGCTCGGCGTGGTGGCCACGCAGCAAGAGGAGCTCACCGCGGTCATCCAAAAGATCCTCACGGCGCAGGCTGACGAGCAGGGTCAGATCTGGGCCGAGGGAATTCTTGAAATCGTCGACGACGGCTACGGCTTCATTCGACGCAATGGGCTACTTCCAAGTGCCGACGATGTCTACGTTCCGTCACCAATGGTGCGCCGACTCGGCTTGCGCCAGGGCGACACGATCGGCGGCGTCATTCGCGCACCGCGCGAGGGCGAAAAGTTCTGGGGAATGCTCCGTATTGAGATCGTCTCCGGCACCGACCCAGAGTCGGCGCGACAGCGTCCACACTTCGGCGACCTCACACCGATTCACCCGATTGAGCTGATCAACCTTGAGACCGTTCCCTCGAACCTCTCGCAGCGCCTCATCAACCTCGTAAACCCAATTGGCAAGGGGCAGCGCGCCCTCATCGTCTCGCCACCGAAGGCCGGCAAGACCAGCCTGCTGAAGCAGATCGCCCAAGGCGTCACGGCGAACTACCCAGAGATCTCCCTGATGGTCTGCCTTATTGGCGAGCGACCAGAAGAGGTCACCGACATGCGTCGCTCCGTAAAGGGCGAGGTCATCTCGTCGACCTTCGACGAGCCGACCGAGAATCACACGCATGTTGCCGAGATGGCGCTCGAGATTGCCAAGCGCCGCACCGAGGCTGGCGCCGACGTCGTCGTGCTGCTCGACTCCATTACCCGACTGGCGCGCGCCTACAACCTTGCACTTCCGCCATCCGGGCGAACGCTCTCGGGCGGTATTGACCCAATTGCTCTCTACCCACCGAAGCGCTTCTTCGGTGCCGCGCGCAAGCTCGAAGAGGGCGGCTCACTCACCATCATCGGCACCTGCCTGGTCGACACCGGCTCGAAGATGGACGACGTGATCTACGAAGAGTTCAAGGGAACAGGTAACTCCGAACTCGTGCTCGACCGCAAGTTGGCCGAGAAGCGCATCTTCCCGGCGATCGACGTGCAGCGCTCCGGTACCCGCCGTGAGGAGCTTCTCCTTGACGAGGGGACCCTCAAGATGGTCTGGACAATGCGCCGCATGCTCTCCGCCGTGGGCGCGAATGAGGGGATCGAGTTGCTCCTGAACCGCATCGCGAAGACGGAGTCGAACGCACAGTTCCTCGCCTCGCTTACCAAGGGAACCGAGGGGTCGAACCCCTCGTAGCCCAAGCACGAGGCACAGCGTGTGCCAGGGTGCCCCGCTCGGCGGCATAGCCGAGGGGTAGACTAAGGCGGAGATCGGAGGCTGGAATGCCAGATGTGAAGCGCCAAAAAACGTCTGCCCGCGGACCCAAGCATCGCAATGTGCGAGCTGGAAGCCCCACCTTCCGCCTCGTCGCGGCCATCCGCCGTCGCCTCCTCGCCTTCGGATCGTTCCTTGAGCGCAGCGGCGAGCGTGCCATCCGGCTGAGCCTATTCCGCGCCGGAGAGTTCCTGAAGCGCCCGCTCCCGCGTCAAATACGCGTTCATCCCACCCTTGCGGCCCGCACCACCGGTATCGCCGTCGCCGCAATCGCCCACAAGGTCACCCCAGCGCTTGAGGAGCGCGGCATCCTTCGGTCGCTGCGTCGCCGTCGCCGCTCACTCGACTCAAGGCTGCGCAAGCTCCGTCGTGAGCCAGAGCGAGCGATGCCCGCCGTGATCGCGGGACTCCTGAGCGTGGCCATTATCGCCAGCCTTCTCCCAGGGCCAACCGTCGACGCTCGCGCCCAGGCGCTAGACGACGGCGGCATGAGCGTAGGTATGGGCGCAGCGTATGAGCCAACATTTACGACGGTATGGGGCGGTACCGAGAACCCAGACCGACTCGCCTTAGATGGCATCGCCGAGAGCACCGCTGTGAGTGACGGCGTACTCATTGGAGAAACTGCAACAGAGAGCACCTTCTCGATGCGTGCGACCGAGGTGGTTGTGCAAGCCCCAGATTCAGTTGTTGCGACAACGGCAATCGACGGGCCGATATTCCTTGACGATGGAACACTGGAGCTCCCCGCCGCAATTGACATCGTTGTGGCCGACGGCCGCGATCACGTGCTGATTCATGTGGTCGCACGCGGTGAGACGCTTGCCGCGATCGCGAAACGATACAAGATCTCCTCAATGGAGCTGATCTGGTCGAACGGCCTGCAGTCCGCCGACAATCCAGCGGTCGGCAAGCGCCTTCGCGTTCCAGATACACGCGGCATCGTCATTACGGTGCGTGAACACGAGACGCTCAAGTCAATCGCATCAAAGTATCGAGTTACACCCACAACTATTCGTACCTACAACAAGCTAAAGGTGGTGGATCTTGTACTAGGGATGGTCCTGGTGCTCCCTGGTGGACGCGGCGCTGCGCTACCAACATTTACTCGCCCCGATGGGCTTATCGGCTATACGGGACCACTTCCGGCGGTCTACAGCGGCGTGAAATTCCGATACCCCGTACCGGGCGGTCGATATGTGCGTGGATTTACGCGCTCCCACCTC
>SHYI01000015.1 GCA_009692905.1 Chloroflexota bacterium | reverse complement strand
GCACCAGGCAAGATCGCAGCGGCGACTTCGGCAATTGCCGCTTCGTCCTTCTTCTTGCTGGTGTTGAGCGGCTGCGAGCGCTTCGAGCCGTCGCGATAGATCGCGATCGCCTTGAGGCCAAGCTTCCACCCTTCCAGGTAGACGCTCTCAATCTCTTCGGCGGTGGCAGCCTCTGGCATGTTCACCGTCTTCGAGATTGCGCCGGAGAGGAACGGCTGCGCCGCCGCCATCATGCGCACGTGGCCCATGTACTGGATGGAGCGCTGGCCATTCTTCGCCTTGAAGGCGCAGTCAAAGACCGAGAGGTGCTCGTCCTTCAGGCCTGGGGCACCCTCAATCGTCTCCTGCTCGTCGATGTACTTGAGGATCGCGGCGACCTGCCCGGCGTTGTAGCCGAGCTTCACGAGCGCCTCTGGGACCGTCTGGTTGACGATCTTGAGGAAGCCTTCGCCGACGAGCTTCTTGTACTTGATCAGGGCGATGTCTGGCTCAATGCCGGTCGTGTCGCAGTCCATCATGAATGCGATCGTTCCGGTTGGCGCCAAGACCGACACCTGTGCGTTGCGGAAGCCGTGCTTCGTGCCGAGATCGAGCGCTCGATCCCAGGCATCGGTTGCCGCGTTCGCCAAGTCCTTCGGCAGCGTTGCCGTTGGAATCTGGCGCGAGGCATCACGGTGCTTGCCGATCACGCGAAGGAACGGCTTCTCGTTCTTCTTGTACTCAATGAAAGGTCCGCCGTGTGCCGCCGCCGTCTCGGCCGACTGCGCATATGCCTCGCCGGTCATGATCGAGGTGATCGCGCCTGCGTAGGCGCGCCCCTCGTCGGAGTCGTACGCCAAGCCGCGGCTCATCAAGAGCGCGCCGAGGTTGGCGTAGCCGAGCCCGAGTGGGCGGAAGCGGTGGCTGTTCTCATCGATCATCGGCGTTGGGTACGAGGCGTTGTCCACCATGATCTCCTGCGCGAGCAGGGTCAGCCGTGAGGCGTACTTGAAGGACTCCACGTCGAACTCGCCATCTGGTCGCACGAACTTCATGAGGTTCAGTGAGGCCAGGTTGCAGGCGGTGTCGTTGAGGAACATGTACTCCGAGCACGGGTTCGACGCATAGATGCGGTCCGTGTTCGACGACGTGTGCCAGTCATTGATCGCCGTGTCGTACTGGATGCCAGGGTCGCCGCAGACCCACGCAGCCTCCGCCATCTTGCGGAAGACGTCGCGTGCCCTGAGCGTCTCTACTGGCTCGCCGCTCACGACGGCGCGTGTCTGCCACGTGCCATCGCTCTCAACAGCCTTCATGAACTCGTCATTGACGCGAACTGAGTGGTTCCCGTTCTGAAAGAAGATTGAGCCGTAGGCCTCACCAGTGAAGCTGGCATCGTAGCCCGCCTCAATGAGTGCCCAGGCCTTCTTCTCTTCGCTGACCTTCGAGTCAATGAACTGCTCGATGTCAGGGTGCTGCACATCGAGGATGACCATCTTCGCGGCGCGGCGCGTCTTGCCACCGGACTTCACGACACCAGCGAAGGCGTCAAAGCCCCTCATGAACGAGACAGGGCCGGAGGCGGTGCCACCACCGCTCATCTTCTCCTTGGCGCTGCGGATTGGGGAGAGGTTGGAACCCGCACCCGAACCGAACTTGAAGAGCATCGCCTCGGTCTTCGCGAGGTCCATGATCGATGACATCGAGTCCTGCACACCATTGATGAAGCAGGCCGAGCACTGTGGGCGCTTCTCAACGCCAACGTTGAACCAGACTGGTGAGTTGAAGGCCATCTTCTGGTTGACGAGCAGGTGGGTCAGCTCGGCAATGAATGCGCCACGGTCCTCATCGGACTTGAAGTAGTGCTGCTGCTCAGCCCATGCATCAATCTGACCGGCTACACGACCGATCAGCTGGCGAACGCTCGTCTCGCGCTCTGGGCTACCAACATGTCCGCGGAAATATTTCGAGACAACAACGTTCGTGGCGAGCTGTGACCATGAGGCGGGCACCTCAACGTCCTTCTGCTCGAAGACGCTCTTACCGCTCTCGTTGCCGATGGATGCGGTGCGGATCTCCCACTGAATTTCGTCGTATGGATGCGTGCCGGCGGTGGTCCAGCGTCGATCCCAGGCGAGGCCCTTTGAGCCCTTGCCATCAAAGCTCAACGGTGGCAACGGCTGCGCCGTTGACTTCTCGATCGTTGCCTTTGTTGCCGCCTTCGCAGCGTCCACCAAGCCCGCCATGTTGCTCTCCCTCTTCTGCCTCAAAATGTGAGGCCCACCACCTCTGTTCCCAACCAACGATTGGGCGCACAGAGCCCCTGCCGTGTAGCAGCGGGAGCCGAATCCTACGCCCACTCTGGTGTGGCGTCAACCCCTCAACCACTACATATGGTGGTGTTACAGGGGAGTGTTACCGCACATGTTGTGGTTTGGCTGCATTTTACCTTTGTTACAAAATCTGCCGCACGGCGCAGGCGCAGCCCACGCTCAGGCGGGTCGATCGGGCGGGGGAACGGGCTTTTTTACAGCCCCGAGTAGGTGTGCAGGCCGGTGAACCAGAGGTTCCCCGAGTAGGTCAGCAGTACCGCCACAAAGCCGATGACCAGGAGGAGGGCGGCGGGTCGACCCTGCCAGCCGCGCTGGCTGCGGGCGTGCAGGTAGACGGCGTAGATCAGCCAGGTGGCGAGGGCTGAGGTCTCCTTTGGATCCCACCCCCAGAAGCGACTCCAGGCGATCGAGGCCCAGATCGATCCAAGGATGAGCATTCCTGCGAAGAGGGGGAAGGCGACGGTGACAGCGCGGAATGCAACAAGGTCGAGACGCTTTGCTGGCGGCAACCAGCTGAAGCGATCGGTGTCGCCTTGCAGCAGATAGGCAACGCCTGCCGCAAATGCGAAGGCGAAGATGCCGTAGCTGAGCATTGCCATGCCGACATGAATGGTGAGCAGAAACGGATGCTGTAGCGCTGGAACCAGATCAACCACCGCATTTGGCAACGTAGTCGCGTATGCGAGCAGTGCGAGCGCCACACCGTAGGCGATGGTGCTGAGCGCTGGCAGGCGATGCTTACGATCAAAGATGATCGCTGCAGCGCAAATGCCGAATGCGAACGAGATCGTGAACTCGTAGAGATTGCCCCACGGCCCGCGACCCACAACGATGGCGCGTGCGATCAGCGCTACGCCGAGTGATCCGGTTGCGATGACGGCGAGCGCACCTGCGATCGCACTGATCGCGCTCGTTGATTCGGCGGAGGTCGGCGCGCCACCATCAAGCTGCTCGGCGAGGTTGCCGCGCATTGATGCTGCAGCGATAGCGAGTCGTGGCGTAACGGCGCGGTCGCCTTGAGCTACGAGAACAAGATGTACGACATAGAGGGCGAAGGCGCCGACGAGGGCAATCGCCCCAACAACAACAAGATAGAAGGAGAGGGTCGCCACTTAGGCGCGAGCCGCGCCGCCAGGAGGCGGTCCAGCGGGGCGCTCCACGGCGATCAGCGTTCGGGCGCGTAGCTCGAGGCCGCAGGCGTCGCAGGTGGTGCGCTCCGCCACTCGAACCGCGAGGCAGCTCGGGCAGGCGATCAGCAGCGGCTCGCCGCGGAGCGAGCGGGTGCTCCCATTTGGGTAGATGGCCGCCTCACTGGTGGTGTACGGGCGCCCGGCGGGGAAGAGTGGTCGCCCATCGGCACCGAGCGGGGCGGGGGTGGGGAGGGGTGCGCCGACCTTGAGCTGCGCACCACGCTTGGTGATGCCGACCAGCGTCCAGATGCCGCCCGTGTACAGGAGCCAGAGCAGGACGAGGGGGGCGACAAATAGTGGGAGGAGACCGATCAGGGCGGCCCAGTCTGGCGTGACAAAGGCGGGGACGATCGTGCTGAGCCAGGCGAAGAACTCGGCGATGCGAGCAGCGATCTCACTCATGCTTGAATCTTAGCGGGGGCGCGGCGGACGCGTTGAGGGGCCGCGCTTCTGGGTCGCGCCACGTCCCGGGCGCCAGCGTCGTTCGGGGTCACCCTCATCTTTACTCGGCGCCACACGCCGCGGGCCGGATCCGCCGATGCTTGGGGGGCGTGCGCCCGTTCCAGCGAGAGGAGCACGCGGCGGGCCGCCGATGGCGTCGCGGAAGTAGCGGGCGCTGACGACGGAGGCCCCGAGGGCGGTGCACCGTGCGGCCAACCCGCGGTCGTCCGTAATGACAACGATGCGGTCGGCCGAGCCAGGATCTGGCGTGCCGATCGCCTCGACGATCTTGTCGTCGGCGGAGCGGGCACCCCCATCACGGAAGACCTCGATCGCGACCCCTGGGGTGATGGTCCGACGCAGCGTCGCCTCGAGGTTATTGAGGCGCCCCTCATCCCGGCCACCGACGAGGTTGTTGCCGTCCACCAGCAGGCGCTTCGCGTTGCGTAGGGTGACGCGCTCCTGATCTACCATCGCCTCATGCTCCTTTGTGTTGACCTTGACGGGGTTGTCTACCGCGGCAGTGAGCCGGTCCCTGGCGTTGGCCCGCTCCTCACCGAGCGTGTTGCCGATGGTGACCACGTGATCTATGTCACCAACAACAGCTTCCTGCGCCGCGTTGAGTATCGCTCACGCATCGAGGCGTGTGGTGCGCCCCTCTCAACGCACGGCATCATCACCGCCGCCTCAGCCGTGGCGCAGCATTTCGTTGATAAGGGCTATCGCCACATCTTGGTCTACGGGGCAGAGGGGCTCGCCGCCGAGCTGCGCGACGCTGGGCTTGACGCCTGCCGCACCGCCGAATTCGACGGACCAGAGTCACTCGCCGTTTGGGGAGTGGACGCGGTAACGGTGGGCCTTGATCGCGAGTCTGATTGGCACGACCTCGCCGTCGCGACCGACGCCGTACGCGCCGGTGCCCCACTGATCGTGCCGAATCGCGACGCCAGCTACCCCGACCCAGGTCGACTCGTGCCGGGCACGGGCGCAGCGGTGGCAGCGCTGGAGGCTTCAACCGGTGTGCGCGCGATCGCGATCGGTAAGCCAGCGCCCGATCTACTACTACAGGCGGCGGCGCTTGACGGGAGCGACATTCGCGACGCGATCATGATCGGTGACTCTCCTGCGACCGATATCGCTGCGGCGAACGCGGCGGGGTGTCGATCGATTCTCTTGATGACGGGCGTTGGCGCGGGCGTTGGCGCCGTACAGATCGACGACCTACCGGCGGCGCAGCGTCCAACCTGGGTCGCGCGCGATGCGGCAGAGGTGGCAGGCATCCTTACTGCAGTTACTGCGAGCGGTGTTGCACGTGGCTAACAGCTTCCTCGACCTCTGGCGCGCAGCGGGCCGGGAGCGCCACCCAGGGAAGACGGGGTCGCTCCCCGCCCCACTTGATCGCCTGAACGGCGAGGCACTGGCGGCACGCGACGGCGCACACCCACTCGCATTCCTGACCGGGGCTGAGCTCCTGACGCCGTGCACCGACGCGCTCTCGGGTTCGATAGAGGTGACACCTGGGAGCCTAGTCGGTGGTGAGATTCATGCCCGTCTTCGTGTTCGCGCGACCAAAGAGATCAAGGCGCGAGGGACGCGCGTTGCTGTAAAGGGACACCTGGTGCGCGAGGTTACGCAAATGCAGACACAGAAGAACGGCGATCAGGAAATCACCACAACTTGGGTTGAAGTGCTTGCTAGCGAGTTCGCCAACGTGCCGCTGATGGAGATCGCCGTGCCAGCAACGCTGGCCCCAGGCGACGAGATCGACCTCAAGATCCTTGCTCCCGCTCCAAAACTCGGGCCACCCTCTGTGCATCTCGGTGCCTACATGGTGGTGTGGACGCTGCAGGTGGAGTGGGATATCGCTGTAGGCGGTGACGAGCGCGTGGCCGCCGTGATCAACATTGCGCAGAACCCAGACCTGCTGCGCTCCGGCGTGATGTCGCTTGGGCCGTCGGCAATGATGGCCGCCTGGTCCGAGGGCGAGGTCTCCATGGATGTTGAACCGGCACCACCGATCGCACCAGGTAGTGCCTTGCAGGTCAACGTTCGTTGGCCGAGCGCCTCTGGTGGCCGCGGCGCACGTGTCGAACTGTATGTTGACGTGAAGATGGCGCCGGACGTGCGCATCGCCGCAGCAGAGTTGCAGACGAGTGACCTAGCGAAGGGGAGTCTCGTCACCTTTGAGATTCCGAGTGACGCCCCACCTGTGTTTGACGGAGTTAAGGGAGCGCAGTTGACGGTGCGTTATCGCATTCGGGTGCTCATTGATCGACCGATGCGCAGCGACCTTGCTGCGGAGCGCAACGTGGTGATCGGCTAAGCGACACTGCGCAGCGCCGTTACGGCGATGCTCGTACCGAATCCAATGATCAGCACCTGGCCGACGATGCGCGTTGCGGTGACCGCGCGCTCCGGAAGGATGCGACCTGCAGCGGCACCGATCGCCCCCAGCAAGAGTTGCCACGAGAGGCTCGCCCCCGCCGCGCCAACGGTGAAGGCGACGGCGTTGATCGGGTCGCTCCCGAGACCGGGAAGTCCGATGGCGAGCGCCAAGAAGTAGAGGACCGTCGCAGGGTTCATCGCGGTGAGGGCGATGAAGCGGAGGTAGAGCTGTTGGGCGCTGCCACGCACACGCGGGTCGGTGGCCGCATCGGCGCTGGTGCTTGAGGTGCGCAGCGAGAGGAGCCCGCGGACCCCGATCGAGATCAGAATCCCGCCCGAGAGGAGCTGGAGTGGCATCAGGGCAGCGGCAAGAAGTTGGTTGAGGAGGCCGCCAACAACGAGCGCCAACGAGCAGAAGAGGAGGTCGACGGTCGCAGCGCCTGCGCCGGCGGCAAGCCCGCGACGGAGGCCGCCCATCATCCCCGTCTCAATGATGAGCACGGCGATCACGCCGACGGGGACAGCGATTGCGTAGCCTGCGAACATACCCGCGAGCAGTGCGCCAATCATCGGTGCATCATAGAGTGGAGCGGTGGCCCGGAGAGGTCCCGGAAGCGAAGAGGGGGTTCTATGGCGCGAGTCTTTCTCACCGGTGCAACGGGATTCGTGGGGAGTCACGTGTTGCCAGCACTCCTCGGCGCCGGACACTCCGTTACCGCCCTCGTACGCAGCGACGCACGGGCTACTGCCCTGCAGGCGCGCGTCGCCGCCTCGCCCGGCAAATTCGAAACTAGGATTGGAATGGTGAACGATCGCGCGTCACTCGACGCGGCGATGGTTGGCTGCGATGCGGTCGTGCACCTGGTGGCGCTGCCACGCGATTGGAACGACGGCGCCGACCTTGAGCGCGTCAACGCCGTTGGCACCGCCACGATCGTTGCTGCGGCCGAGGCGGCCGGCATCACGCGCTTCATTCACCTCGGTGCGCTCGGCGTGCTAGAGCGACCGGAGTTGCACTACGCCAGCTCCAAGGCGCGCGGCGAGGGCTTCGTTCGCGCCTCGACGCTCGACTGGACGATCCTCAAGCCGAGCCTCATCTGGGGGGAGCGCGACGGCTTCTTCAATATCGTCGCGGCGCTCGTCAAGATTCCTGCGCCAGCGGTGCCAGTTCCTGGCAACGGGAAGAGTCGCTTCCAGCCGGTCTGGGTTGGCGATGTTGCCCGCGCCATCGTGCAGGTGCTCGACGCACCGAAGGGGAGCATCAAGGCATCGTTCGAACTTGGTGGTCCGCGCTACTGGACGTATGCCGAGATCACGCGCGAGGTGGCGCGTGCCCTTGGGAAGCGCCGCATCATCATCCCAATGCCGGTGCCACTGATCACCCTCGTCGCGCGCATCTCCGAGGCGATTCGCCTCCCATTCCCGGTTGCAACTGACCAGTTGCGCCAGTTGGCACTAGATAACATCGGTGCTACGGATGCGGTCGAGCGCGAGCTCGGCTTTGCCCCAGTCGATATGGGTGGCCGACTCGGCTATCTCAGGCGCAAGGTCAGCAAGCAGTAGGCGTCAGAGGCGCGAGGAGGATCAGATGCGGATCATCATTACAGCCAAGGGCGCTGCGGCCAAGGCGGGTGTCTTGGTCACCCCGGTCTTTAGCGATCAGCTCGACGCACCATATCTTCGTGAAGCTGACAGCAAGAGCGGCGGACGCATCGCTGCACTCCGCGCGATCGGCGAGGGGACAGGGAGCCGTTACAGCTGCACGCTGACAAGTGCTGGCCGCCTTCCCGCTGATCACCTACTTCTGGTCGGCGCCGGGCCTCGCGCCGATTTTGGTCGACAAGAGCTACAGCGTTGGGCCTCGGCGGCAACGCGTCGCCTCGCCGGACGCAAGATCACACGACTCGCCATCGATGCCACCGGCATCATCGCTGCGCTGACCAGCACATCACCTGCGCTACGCGCCGAGGGTGGCGCATCGTTCGGCGCGGGCCTCTCCGCGAACGCCACAAAACAGAGTGATGCCGCGGTGATCGCCGTTGACTTCATTGTGCGCGGCGTGATTGACGGCTCCTTCCATGAAGGTGTCGGTGGAAAGAGCATCATCGAGGCGCAACCCGCAGCGCTCACCGTGCTCGAAATCATCGTGCCAAGTGGCACTGATCTTGCCGCCGCAAGCGAGGGCGCCCGTCGCGCCGAGATCATTGCGAGCGGCGTGGTGCGTACGCGACGCTGGTCCAACTATCCGGCAAACGAGATGCCGCCCCTCGGCATTGCAGAGGAGGCGCGCGAGCGCGCACGCGCCGTTGGCTTGCGCGCCACGATCATCACCGCGGCACAGTTGCAGCGCATGGGCGCCGGCATGTTGATTGCGGTCGGTAAAGGGTCGAAGAATCCTCCATGCCTCGTCGTGCTCTCTGGTGGTAAGCCTGGCGCGAAAGATCCTCTTGGCCGACGCCTCGCGATGGTTGGCAAGGGCGTCTGCTTCGATACAGGTGGCATCTCACTGAAGCCTCCCGCCGAAATGGAAGAGATGAAGCACGACAAGAACGGCGCCATCGCCGTGCTTGAGGCTGCGGCAACCATTGCGCGGCTCGACCCAGGTCGCCCAATTCACGCCGTGGCGGCCTGTGTTGAAAACATGCCGGGCGGAAACGCCACGCGACCGGGCGACGTCGTTACCGCCCTCAACGGGAAGCGCGTTGAGGTTACCAACACTGATGCCGAAGGGCGCCTCATCCTCGGCGACGCGCTGCATTACGCCGAGCGTGAGCTCGGCGCAACGCATCTCGTAGATGTGGCAACGCTCACCGGAATCGCTTACTCCACATTTGGCGGCGAGATTGCCGCTACCTGCGGCACCGATGCAGCCTTCCTCGATGAGTTCCACCTTGCGGCGCGCCGTGCAGGGGAGGTCTACTGGCCGTATCCGCTGGCGGAGGCCTACATGAAGAACATGTCGACCTGGTCGGCCGACTTCCAGAATGCGGGCACACGTGAGGCGTCACTGATTCGCAGCGGCCTCTTCCTGCGTGAGTTTGTGACCGTGCCGTGGGTGCACCTCGATATTGCCGGGACCGCCTATCGCCGCAGCGTTGCCCCATTCGCCGGTCGCGGCTCCACGGGGGCGGCACACACCTCCCTCGTTGAGCTGGCTATGGGGGGTGGCGTCCGTCGCTGAGGCTGATACTCTGCTCCTAGCGGAGGAGAGGAGGTCATTCATGGAGCACTCGCCTGCGCCTGCGCAGAAGCAACGTACCTGGCGCGCCCGACTCGGCGTCCTGCTCACCATCCCTCTCCTTATTGTTGGCCTCGGCTTGGCACAGGCTGGACCGGTTCGCGGCGACCCTCTCGATGACGCCCTCGCCCAACAGAAGGCGCTCGCCGCACAGCTCGCCGCCCAACAGAAGGCGCTCAATGCACTGATCGCGCAGCAGGGCGCCCTCACCGCGCAGCTCGCCTCCACCAGTGCCGCCCTGGCCAAGAACACCGCAACGTTGACAAGCATTACCACTCAAGTTGCCCAGCTCACCACCGCGGTGCAGCAGGCGCAGGTTGGCCTGAATAAGCTGAACGCCGCGGTGAACGCGCTTGACGCGGAGATCAGTCGGCTGGTGAAGGCGCAACAGGCGAAAGCCCGTGACCTTGCGGCACGTCAGGCGATCTTGGCCTCTCGCATCCGCGAGGCATATATCACCGACCAGACGCCACCGCTGTGGGTTCTGCTCTCCGGTCAGAGCTTTACCGACATCCTGCTCGACATCGCCGGGTTCAATGCGCTCGGCGCAGAAGATGTGAAGCTCGCGGACGGCATTAGTCGCGACGTGGCGCGCCTTGCGGAGATTGAAGATCAGGTTCGTGTCAATCGCGCCGCAACGGAGAAGCTGCGCGTTGCTGCCGCAAAACAGAAGGCGGCGCTCGATAAGCAGGTGTCACTGTTGAATGCGGCAAAGGCACGACTTGCCACCGCAATCGCCGCGCAGAAGAAGGCAATCGCCGCGCAGAAGGTGGCAATGGACAAGGTGATTGCCGACAAGAAGAAGCTCGCCGCCGCCGTCGCCGCCCTGAAGGCGGAAGAGGCGCGCGTCACAGCAACGGTGAACGCACTCCTGAAGGGCCAGTTCGGCTCCGGTCTCCCCACCGTCTACCAGGGTGGCTGGACATGGCCGATCGTCCATAACGGATCCAGTTTCATCAAGCCGGTTGGCGGCACTCGACCATATATCTCGCAAAAGTTCGGCTGCGTCAGTTGGAAGATCTATCCGAGGAGTTCCACCTGCCCGTCGGCGTATCCATACCTGCACAACGGCGTGGATATCGCCGCTGCACCTGGCACGCCACTCTATGCGGCGGCGAGCGGCAAGGTGATGATCGCGGGCATCTGCAGCTACTGCGTTGTGTGGAAGGGGATGCGCCCACTCGCCTGGATCTGGATCGCCCATTCGAAGAGCATGGTCTCCATCTACGCGCACATCGGTGATGGGAAGGTTTCTAGTCAGCCGAAGTGGCGCGTGAAGGTGGGTGAGTTTGTGGCGGCTGGCCAGCTGATTGGTTTCGTTGGTTCAACCGGGAACGTCACAGGACCGCACCTCCACCTCTCGCTCCTACAGAACGGCAAATACGTCTGCATTCAGAAGTACCTGCCCGGGGGGGCCTGTTCTGCGTACTGATCGCACCGTTGCGGTCATTCTCGCTGGGGGCGAGGGGAACCGGCTCGGCGTGCTCTCAGGCGTGCGGGCAAAGCCCGCCGTGCCATTCGGCGGCAAGTACCGGATCATCGACTTCACCCTCTCAAACTGTGTGAACAGCGGCATTGATGACGTGCTGGTGCTCACGCAGTACAACCCTCGGTCGCTGAACGACCATATCGGCCGCGGTCGGGCGTGGGATCTCGATCGCACCATCGGCGGCGTGCGGCTCCTGCAGCCGCAGGTCGGTCGTGGCAATACCGCCAACTGGTACAGCGGCACGGCGGATGCGGTGCGGCAGAACCTTCGTGAAGTGGTGGCGAGCGGTGCGGAGACGGTGCTCGTGCTTGCCGGCGACCACATCTACAAGATGGATTACGAGCGCCTCATTACCGCCCACCGACGCAGTGGTGCCGACGTGACCGTCTCGGTGCGCGAGGTGAGCCTCGATGATGCGCGCCGCATGGGTGTCGTCGACATGGATGAGCGAAGCCGCATCACAGGCTTCCAAGAGAAGCCGAAGCGACCAACCAGCCGCCTCGCCAGCATGGGGATCTACGCCTTTACCGCCGATGCGCTGGCCGCGTGGCTCGATGAGGCACGCCCGGACTTCGGCGCCGACGTGCTGCCGGCAATGCTCGCCGGTGGCGCAAAGGTGATGGCTCATCGATTCCGAGGCTACTGGCAAGACGTGGGGACTCTTCCCGCGTACTTCGGCGCGAACATGGCGCTGCTCGAGGCGAAGCCTGAGCTCGACCTCTACGAGCGCGATTGGCTGATCCTCACCCGTTCCGAGGAGCGAGCCCCCGCACGAATCGGCGCCGACGCCCGCGTCGAGCAGTCGATGATTTCGCACGGCTGTGTGATTGAGGGGATCGTGGAGCGCAGCGTTCTTTCGCCTGGTGTGCGCGTCGGTCGGGGCGCGATCGTGCGCGATAGCATCGTGATGTTTGATGCCGTGATTGGGCCTGGCGCCGTTATTGATCACGCCATCATCGATAAAGAGGTGCGCATTGGGCGCGACGCAAAAATCGGCGTCGGCGAGCTACCAGGCGTACCGAACCGTGCCAACCCCGAGATGCTTGCGACTGGTCTCGTTGTGATCGGTAAGCAGGCTGAGGTGCCTGATGGCGCATCGGTTGGCCGAAATGTGTTGGTGGATGCTGAGGCGAGCCTGAGCGATTGGTCCGACTCTGGCAGCGTGAAGGCGGGTGCAACGATCAAGGCTGGGCGCACCTGGAACCAGCGCCGTACGGCGCGGTAGCCACGTGACACTCCTGCAGGTCGCATCAATCCCCGCGCTGCTCGAACGGCATGGGGTCGTGGTCGCGCCGCCACATCGACGTGATGACGCAACGGTGTGGGACCTTGAGCTCGATGGGGAGCGCCGCCGTTCCTTGCGCCTCTCACTCATTCACGACGCGCGCCCTGGTGGCGTCATTGTGGTGTGGGCACATCTGGCGCCGCCACTCGGCGACGGCTTGCGCAAGGCGTATCGCCGCCTCTTGGAGTGGAACGACAAGTATCTCTTTGCAAAGTTCGGCATTGCCGAAGATGGCCGACCGGTGCTCAGCATTGAGTTGCGCGCTGAACAGGCGACCGAGCACGATCTGGTCGAGGCACTCGCCCGTACGGTGTTGATTGCCGATCGCCTCCTCGATGAGACCGCCGCATGGATCTGGATCGGTGGCCGCATCCCCGCCGACGACGGCTCACCACGCCGGAACCAGCCCCTCTTGCGCGCCGTCCCCGATCTCGCCGATCGTCTGGAGGGGTAGCCTCCGACCGCTCGCCGCAGGGCTATGCTTCGCCTATGGCAGAACTTGATCTCCCCACGCGACCCGTCCCACGGCCGCTTCCTGCGCTCCTGACCGGCGAGAACGCCGATGTCTACTTCCTGCGCTCCGAACGCGTGTTGGCGGGGGATGGGCGTAATCCAGTCGTAACGATGGAGGTCTTCTGTCGCCGCGCTGGCGCCACCCTCTGCGGCATCGATGAGGCGAAGGGGCTCCTCTCGCTTGCACTTGAAGCCGACGCCGCCGCTGGCAACGCAGCGGTTTGGGCGTTGAAGGATGGCGATCAAATTGAGGCGAAAGAGGTCGTCTTACGTATTCGCGCGCCATACCAGTCGATCGCCCGCTTCGAGACGGCCTATTTGGGCATGATGGCCCACGGCACCGGGTGGGCGACCGCCGCGCGCGCCATCGTTGAGGCTGCTGCACCAACGCCAGTGATCGCCTTTGGTGCGCGCCACGTGCACCCAAACATTGCCGATCGGCTCGACTACGCCGCGATCATCGGCGGCGCAACAAGTGCGTCCACGACGGCGGGGAGTTCACGCGCCGGGCGTTTGCCAGTGGGCACCATGCCGCATGCGCTCGTGCTGATCTACGGCGATACGGTCGAAGCTGCACTCGCCTTCGATCGCCAGATCGAGAGCGAGGTTCCGCGCATCGTGCTCGTTGATACCTTCCGCGATGAGTCCGAAGAGTCGGCTCGCGTGGCTGCAGCGCTGGGGAGCAAACTTGGTGGCGTGCGGCTCGATCGTGCGAGTGAGCTTGGTGGCGTAACCCCTGCCCTTGTCGCAGAGGTGCGCGCCGCTCTCGATGCCGCTGGGGCAACGGCGGCACAGATCGTCATCTCGGGCGGCCTCTCGCTGGAGCGCATCGCAGAGTTCAAGGCTGCGGGATCACGCGTGGACACCTATGCCGTTGGGAGTGCGATCTCGGGGATTCGACCCATTGACTTCACCGCCGATATTCATGAAATAGATGGCCAGCCGATTGGGAAGCGCGGGCGACCGTCGGGGGCGACCGCATCGCCGCGGCTCCGCGAGGTTGATCTCGCCGCTTGGCGTGCCGCCCTCACCCCAGCGACCCGCTAGGATCTGGCGATGAGCCTGACCATTGAAACCCCAGGAGCCGAGGCCCGCGACCTCTTGACGCAAGTTGAGGCTGCCACCCGCGCCGCCGCTGTGGGTGATGTGCGCTACGAGCTTCGGCTCGACCTCGCTGCGAACGTGGCGACCTTCCGTGGGCACCTCGTTACACGCTTCTCCCTCGCCGCTGGGCACACTGGGCCGGTCTTCCTCTGCTTCCGCGGGCGCACCATCCACAGCCTCACGCTTAATGGCGTGGTCATCGACGCCCCTGAGTGGAGCGGGTATCGCCTCACGCTGCCAGCTGCTCGACTGAAGCCCGGCGCCGAGAACCTCTTCGACGTGTCCTATGAAAACACCTACGACACCGGTGGCGATGGCGTCTTCCGCTTTATTGATCCCGAAGATCAGAACGAGTACGTCTACACGAACTTTGAGCCGTATGAGGCACATCGCATGGCGCCACTCTTCGATCAGCCCGACATCAAGGCGAAGCTCTCGCTGACGATCGCCGCCCCCGCCGCCTGGCAGGTCTTTGGCAATGGCGCCGAAACAGCGACAAGCCCAGATGGCGCTGGCGGCACGCTGCACACCTTCGCCGAGACCCCGCCACTTGCGAGCTATCTCTTTGCCTTCGCCGCCGGCCCGTTCGTTGGGCGACGCTTCGAGGTGGCAATCCCAGGCCGCGCCACCCCGGTGCAGGTCGGCCTCTGGTCGCGCGGATCTCTAGAGAAGCATCTCTCGTACGACCTCTTCCAGAAGATGACGAGCCAAGCCTTCACCTACTTCGGTGAACTCTTCGGTCGCGAATACCCGTTTGAGAAACTTGATCACGTCTACTGCCCAGAGTTCAACGTTGGCGCGATGGAGAACGTCGGGCTGATCACCTACACCGAGCGCTACATCTTCCTGAGCACGCCAACGCCGAGCGACGTGACTGATCTCGCCGAGGTGGTCTTCCACGAGATCGCCCACATGTGGTTTGGCAATCTGGT
>SHYI01000014.1 GCA_009692905.1 Chloroflexota bacterium | reverse complement strand
ATCATGAAGCTCGGCTCACGCGAGCGACTCGCGATTGATTCCATCCCAACCGGAGCGATCTCACTCGATATCGCCCTTGGTGTTGGTGGCCTACCGAAGGGTCGCATCAGTGAAATCTTCGGGCCAGAATCGTCGGGTAAGACCACGATCGCCCAGCACATCATTGCCGAGGCCCAGCGCCGCGGTGGCGTAGCCGCATTCATTGACGTCGAGCATGCACTCGATTCAGCGTATGCCGCACAGACCGGCGTGAACGTGAACGAGCTGCTTGTCAGCCAGCCAGACACCGGCGAACAGGCACTCGAGATCGCCGAAACCCTGATCCGTTCAGGCGGCGTTGACATCGTTGTCATCGACTCAGTCGCGGCACTTGTGCCACGCGCTGAGATCGAGGGCGAGATGGGTGACTCGTTTGTCGGTATTCAGGCACGCCTCATGAGCCAGGCACTACGCAAGCTCACTGGTGCAGTAGCCCGTTCCAACACGGTGCTGCTCTTTACAAACCAGTTGCGCGAAAAGATCGGGGTCATGTACGGCAGCCCAGAGACGACTCCAGGTGGTCGTGCGCTGAAGTTCTACGCCTCGGTTCGCCTCGATATCCGGCGAATCGAGACAATCAAGAACGCTACTGAGGCCGTCGGCTCTCGTGTACGCGTGAAGGTCGTAAAGAACAAGGTGGCCGCGCCATTCCGCATTGCGGAGTTCGACATCATGTATGGCGAAGGAATCAGCATGGCGGGCGGCCTGCTCGACGTTGGTGTTGCAGCCGATGTGATCTCCAAGACCGGCGCCTGGTTCAACTATGGCGACGTGCGCCTCGGCCAGGGTCGAGAGCAGTCGAAAGAGTTCCTCAAGGCGAACCCTGAAGTTGCCGCCGAGATTGACGCGAAGCTTCGCTCAGTCTCTACGACGCTTGAGATTCCCGCCGCCGTCGCTCCCGAAGCGGAGTAACGGTGCGTCGTGGCGCGTCGCCGCGACCCTGAAGCGCAGAAAACCCGCCGAGCAGCGGCAGAGGCCTCCGATGTATTGGAGGCAGCTGCACGCTCGCTCAGCGGCGCACCGCGCTCGCGCAAGAGTCTTGAAGAGCGCCTGATCACCGCCGGATACCCGGAAGAGCATGTGCGTACCGCGGTTGCGCGCCTCGTTGAGATCGGCCTGATTGATGACGAGCGACTCGGCCAGGCGCTGCTCGACTCGCGTGACCGATCGCGACAGCGTGGCGATCGCGCGCTGCTGCAAGAGCTGAAACGACGCGGCATCGACGACGAGCTCGCGCAGCGACTGTTGGCGCAGCGCGCAGCAGGTGAGGCACAGAGCACGGAGCCCGTCTGGGGGGCGACCCTGCGCGTCGTCGAAGAGCACGCCGAGGGGGCTGAAGAGCGCGCCGCACGCGCCGCTCTGGCCAAGTTGCGCCTGCGTGGCGGTGATGCCCGCGCCGAGGTGCAGCGACTGGCTCAGGGGCTCGCCCGACGGGGTTTCCCGAGCGCCCTCTCCTGGCGCCTCGCCCGGGAACGCGTGGAGTCGGAGACTCGAGCCGCGCTGTCGGAGGGGGGCACCGAAGAGGAGTAGCCTCGCCACGCTCAGCACCACGGGCGTTTGACCGATCTGGCGGGTAGGCGTAGCCTCTCTTCTCCAGCCTTTGGCTGGGCATTTGACCAATTTACCGCGAGCCAGGCCGCGGGGCCAGCCTGGCAGGAGAGCGTCATGACTGATCTAAACGGGATCGCCCCCGTGTTGTTTGCTCTATTCGGCGTAGGGATCGGGCTCGCGCTGCGTAGCGTGATTGCCGCCGCCGCCATCCGTGCCGCAAACCGACGAGCTGCCGCCATCCTCGAAGAGGCGCGCCAGCAGCAGAGCTCCCTGGTGATTGGCGCAAAGGGAGAGATCTCACGCCTGCGGGCCGAGGCCGAACTCGCCCAACAGGCCGACCGTGAGGCGGCGACAGCAGAGGGCGAGCGCCTTCGCCTTCGCGAAGTCACCCTTGGTGAGCGCGAGAGTTTCTTTGCCGGTCGAGAGGTCGCCATCGCTGAGCGCGAGCGCACCCTCGTTGATGAGTCTGTTGCCCTTGATGTGGCCCGCGCAAACGTCAATACGCGCCTTGCAGAGGTCGCCGGCCTCGATCCTGAAGCCGCTCGGACCGAGGTTCTCTCGCGCTTCACCGAAGAGGCTGAGCGCGAGACGAAGCGACTGCAGGCAACCCTGGAGCGACGCGCCCAAGAGGATGCGGCCGACCGGGCACGCGACATGATCCTGACGGCGATGCAGCGCGTTGCAGCAGACCATAGTGCCGAACACTCCGTCACCCACGTGAAACTTGCGAGCGATGAGATGAAGGGCCGACTGATCGGTCGCGAGGGGCGCAACATTCGCGCCCTTGAGGCGGCCACCGGAGTTGAGCTGCTCATCGATGAGACCCCTCTGCAGGTCACGCTCTCATCGTTCGACCCAGTTCGTCGCCAAGTGGCGCGTGTCGCCCTTGAGCGCCTCATGCAGGACGGGCGCATTCATCCGATTCGCATTGAAGAGATTGTTGCGAAGGCGCAGGGTGAAGTTGATGCTGACTCGCTCAAGAACGGTGAGACCGCCGCACTCAAGGTTGGTGTAACCGGCATTCCAACAGAGCTGCTGCGCATCCTTGGTCGGCTGCAGTGGCGCACCTCGTTCGGCCAGAACGTCTTGCTCCACTCGATTGAAACCGCGCAAGTCGCAGGAGCCGTTGCTGGCGAGCTCGGCATGGATATTCGTGCCGCAAAGGTCGGTGGCCTGCTCCACGACATTGGCAAGGCGCTCGACCATGAGATTGAGGGAACGCACGCCGCGATTGGCGCCGACCTGGCGCGTCGCCACGGTATGCCAGAGGGGATCGTCAATGCGATTGCTGCGCACCATCAGGAGGTGGAGTGCACCGCGCGTGAGGCTCCAATCGTGCAGGTTGCGGATGCAATCAGCGCCGCACGACCTGGTGCACGTGGGGACCAGGGCGAGGCCCATCTCCGCCGCCTTGAGGATCTGCAGCAGATTGCACTTGGCTTCGAGGGCGTCGAGAAGGTCTACGCCGTGCAGGCCGGCCGAGAGGTTCGTATCTTGGTTCGCCCCGATCAGGTAACCGACGAACAGGCGCGCACGATTGCCCGCGAGGTGGTCAAGCGCATCGAAGAGCAGCTTGCCTATCCGGGTCAGATTCGTGTCACGGTGATCCGAGAGACACGGGTGGTTGATTACGCCCGATAGCATGCCGACCCTACCGATCCTCGCGATCGGTGGTCCTACCGCGGTAGGGAAGAGCGCCGCCGCGCTTGCGCTGGTCGACGCCCTTGACGCTGCGGGGGTGAGTTCAATCTTGGTGTCGGCAGACTCACGCCAGGTGTTCCGTGGCTTCGACATCGGCACCGACAAGATCAGCGCCGAAATTCGTGCCGTTCGCCCGCATGCATGCATCGATATTGCTGAGGCGAGCGACGCATTCACCCTGTACGACTGGCTCGACGCAGCACGCGCCGCCATCGCTGGCCACGCCGAGGTGAGTGGGGGAGCGGGGATCGCCATCGTGGTTGGCGGCACCGGCCTATACCAGCGCGGCCTGCTGAAGGGCTTCCTCTCGGGTGGCGCTCGGCCAAGCAACCCCCTGATTCGCGAACAGCTTGAGCTGCAGTTCTCGAATGTTGGCCGCGAACCGCTCGACAAGGAGCTCCGCGAGCGGAATCCAGCGGCGGCAGATGCCGTTGCTACTGCGAGTGCTCGGCGCCTGATTCGAACGCTGGAGATCGTGCGCCTCGGCGGCGATCCGCTCGCCGAAGAGGAGAATCCGTGGGCTGCGCCAACGGCGTACGTGCAGATTGATGACACCGATTTTGAGCGACACCGCACCGCTATTGCAGCACGTGTACGTGCTCAGTTTGACGCAGGCCTCGTGGAAGAGACTACACAGCTAGCAGCACGTCTTCCAGCTGAAACCCCAGCACTCTCTGGGATCGGCTATCGCGAAGCGCAGGCGTATATCGATCAAACAATGGATCGCGAGCGCGCCATCGGCACTGCTGCGACCCGGACGTGGGCGTATGCCCGCCGACAGCGCACCTGGTATCGCGGTGAAGAACTGCTCGAAACCATCCCAACGGACGGACGCCCAGCAGCAGAGATCGCGCAGAGCCTCCTACCGCACGCGCTGCGGATCGCGGTACGCTAGAGGGACAGTGACAAAGAAACTCGCACCGATTGACCTGACGCCTGCGCCAGAGCGTGCCTTTCTCATCGCAGTGGACACCGGTAGCGATGCTGGTTGGCCGGCCGAAGATAGCCTTCAGGAGTTAGCGAGCCTGGCTCGAACGGCAGGCGCTGAAGTTGTTGGGGCCGAATGGCAGCAGCGACGACACCCCGACCCCGACACCTATATCGGCGCTGGCAAGGCGAACGAGTTGCTCGCCGCCAAGGTCGAGACGGGCTTCACCGTGCTGATCGCGGATGACGAGCTCTCGCCAACACAGCAGCGTGGCCTCGAGGAGGTGCTCGGCGTGAAGGTCATTGACCGCAGCCGACTGATCCTTGACATCTTTGCCTTGCACGCCAGAACGCGCGAGGGTCGCCTACAGGTGGAGCTGGCACAACTGGAGTATCAGCTGCCGCGACTGACAAAGCTGTGGACGCACCTTTCGCGGACGGGCGGCGGCATCGGCACCCGCGGCCCCGGCGAGTCTCAGCTCGAGACCGACCGCCGCCTGATTCGCGATCGCATCTCCGTGATGAAGGCGCGCGTCGACCAGGTGCGCCGCAGCCGCGAGACGGGCGCAAAGAGCCGCACTACACGTGGTGAGCCGACCGTGGCCATCGTTGGCTACACGAATGCTGGAAAGTCGACGCTCCTCAATAGCCTGGTCGGGAGCAGCGTGGTGCTCGCCGAAGATCGCCTATTTGCAACTCTCGATCCGACCAGCCGTCGCGTGCGGCTACCTGGCGGCCTCCATGCCATCGTTACGGACACCGTGGGGTTCATCCATAAACTGCCGCACCAGCTGGTCGACGCATTCCGGGCCACCCTCGAGGAGGTCTCCCGCGCCGATCTACTGCTAGAAGTCGTTGACGCATCAGACCATCACGCCCTGGAGCACCGCGCCACGGTGCAGGCCGTCCTCGACGAACTCGGCGCCGCTGAGAAGCCCCGCATCATTGCCGCTAACAAGATCGACGCGGCGCAGATGCACGCGCGTGACATTGACCCCGCGGCGCTAGGCGTTTCGGCGGCGACGGGGCTCGGCCTCGGTCCGCTCCGCAGCGCCCTCGAAGAGGCGCTACAGAGCCAAGGGACCCCTGTCGACCTCCGCCTCCCATACACGGCGGTGGGGGAGGTTGAGGCGATTCGCGCCCGGGGCGGCATCCAGGTGGCCTACGACGAAGATGCCCTCCATGTCACAGGTTTTGCCACCGCGGAGCTGGCCAGCGAACTGAAGCGGCTGAAGCGCAACTCGACGGCGAAGCTGCTCTAAGCCGGAACCCGAGCCCGCGCACACGTCAGCGGGGTAGTTACATGAGGCGGCTCCGTGCTTGGCGCTCTCCCTATCTTGGTTCCGATAATGATAGTTATGTGACGAAGCAGGCTGGGCGCCGAGCACGGAACCTCGCTATCCTCCACCCATGCGGATTGAGTTCATCGCCCAGGCCGGAGTTAAGATCCACACTGCGCACGGCTCGATCCTGTGCGACCCCTGGTTCAATCCGGCGTATTACGCCGGCTGGTTCCCATATCCTCGAAACGACAAGCTCGACCATGCCGCCCTTGGGGCCACCGATTACCTCTACATCAGCCACCTGCATCGGGATCATTTCGACCCTGAGTGGCTGAAGACCTACTGCAACAAGGATGCTGCGGTCATCCTCCCCGCCTACCCGCTCCCAGAGCTCAAGGAGGCTCTCCAGGGGCTTGGATTCCACCAGTTCATCGAGACTGCGTCGGGCGTCCCTGTGCAGCACGGCGGTCTCAGCATCGTCGTAGAGGCCCTGACGGCCCCGACAGACGGCCCAATCGGTGATTCCGCGCTGCTGATCGACGACGGTGTGGAGCGCCTCCTGAACCTCAATGACAGCCGCCCCACAGACCCCGATCGCCTACTCGTGCAGGGAGCGATCGACATCTGCCTGCTGCAGTTCAGCGGTGCGATCTGGTACCCAATGGTCTACGACATGCCGGCGAAGGCGGCTGAGGCCCTCGCGAAGAAGAAACGCGCCGCGCAGTTCACCCGGGCCGCCCGCTACGTGGAGATCATCTCGCCCCGCGTGGTGATCCCCTCTGCGGGACCCCCCTGCTTCCTCGATGACGAGCTCTTCCGCTGGAACGACGTGCACGACGCTGAGGATTCGATCTTCCCCGACCAGCGCTTCATGGTTGAGCGCCTTCAGGCTGAGGGTCAGGCGGCAGTTCTCATGCTCCCAGGGAGCGTCGGGCAATTCAACACTGATGGCGTCTTCGACGTGCAGCACCTGCAGGGCGATCTGTCTGTGCAAGATGTCTTTGCAGATAAAGAGGTGTATTTGCGCAGATACGCAGTCGACATGGCTCCTGTCATTGCAGCCGAGAAGGCATCGTGGGTTGGACCCCGGAGCGACCTGGTACCTGAGCTGAAGGCCTGGCTGGAGCCGCTCATGGCGCTCGGCCCGCGTGTCTGCGACGGGATCGGCACTGCGATCAAGATCCAGACGGACGACGAGGCGATCATCCTCGACTTCCCTGAGCGGTCGGTCGTTGCCGACGATGGTCGGGAGGTGGACTTCCGGTTCACGATCCCCCGCTACCTTCTGGACCACCTGGTGCGCACACGCACGGATGACTGGGTCAACAGCCTCTTCCTCTCGCTGCGCTTCTCAGCGTGGCGTAAAGGTGCCTATAACGACTACGTCTATACCTGGTTCAAGTGCCTCTCCACGGCAAGGATCCAGTACGCCGAAGGCTTCTATGCCGAGAATGGTCCAACCGAGGGGACGTTTGATCTGACCGGTTGGCAGATCCAGCGACGCTGCCCACACATGAAGGCCGACCTCACCCGCTTCGGAACCACGGATGGCGAGACGCTGACCTGCAGCATCCATGGGTGGCAGTGGGATCTGGCAACGGGGCGCTGTTTGACCTCCGATGGCCACCCCCTCTTCTCGCGACCCGAGAGCGAGCAGGCGAAGGCGCTCGCCGCCGCGGCTGCGACGCAACCGCCGCCAGGACCCGATGCCGCCGCCGGCTCACCAGACGGAGCCTAGCCCCCTCCCCTTTTCACGCGACGCACTCGCTACGAGGCGGCTGCGAGTCCTCGGGCCAGTGCCGCAGCAAGCTCAGTCGATCGCCCGCCGCCCATCACCAAGACCACCGTCTCGGATGTGATGCTCGGGAGTAGGGCTGCGGCAGCTTCCACTACGGTCCCGGGTGCTGTTGCTGGCGTGCCCATGGCCGCGATTCGTTCGGCAAGATCGGAGGCCGAAACGCTGGTCGTATCAAGGTCGCGCACGGCGAAGATCTCTGCGACCACAACTCGGTCTGCAGCACTGCACGACTGCGCGAGGCCTTCAAGTAGCGCAGCGGTACGGTGGTATGTGAGCGGCTCAATCGCGAGTACGAGCGTGCGGCCCGGATATCGCTGGCGAACGGTTGCCATCGTGGCGTCAATGGCGGTCGGGTGATGGCCGTAGTCGTCAAGGACGGTGATGGAGCCGTGGTCATAGCGCACCTCCATGCGGCGACCTACACCCCCAAAGATGGCGAGTGAACGTGTAATCGCATCGGCGCTCCCACCTGCGCTGGCCGCAAGCGCGGCAACGCCAAGGCTATTTGACGCGTTATGCGCGCCAAGGAGCCCGATCGGCAACTCACGATTGAGAAGATCACGAAGTGCTGGAGCTGCGAGGGCGGCGCGGTCCGAGAGGTGTCTTATGGTGATTGAGAAGGCCGCCTCCCCGCGTGACGTTACCGTCGCGATCAGATCAGCCTCCTGCGCGCCAGCTGTCGTTGAGGTTGAGAGGGTGTAGATGTGGCGATGTCCTCCAGCAGCGAGGAGCGCGGCGAGTTCAGCGCCACCCTGGTCTCCACTGTTGATGAACACGGCGCCGCTCTCGGCCGGATAAGCCGCCCAGCGTGCAAAGGTCTCTACGGCGGCGCGACGGTCGGCAAAGATGTCGGGATGATCCCAATCCACATTGAGAACCAGTGCGCGGTCAGCGTTGTAGGTGTCAAAGTTGCCGCCGTACTCGTCAGCCTCAACGACGAAACCAGGGTCGGTACCGATATGTACGGGCGAGCCGGTAGGTGTGCCCAGCTCTATTCCGAGTGGGCCGCCGACAAAGGCTGATGGGTCAATACCAGAGCGAACGAGCGCATCGAGAACCCATCCAGTAGAGGTCGTCTTGCCGTGCGTTCCGGCAACGCCGATCATTAGCCCGCCGCGTGTCGCAGCGGCGTCAGCGATCACCTGCTGCACGGAGACCGCATGTGCCCCAGCGGCTCGTGCGAGCAGCACCTCAGGATGATTCGGCTGGGTGCTCGTAATCGCCTTGGAGATGGCGACTACACTCCCAGTCTTCAGTGCAGCACAGGCCTGTAGGACCTCGGGACTGGCCGACGAGCCGACCGGAATCCCGGCGTGCGAGAGGATCGTCGCCGACTCCCCTGCCAGGGCCTGGTCGTACCCCGAAACGCTCAGGCCGAGCGCCTTAGCGTGCAGCGCCGCCGCAAGTGCGGCGGTACCGCCAACCCCAATGATGTGGAGGCGCGATCCAGGCTGGAGTGGCACCCCTCCACGGGAGGGCTCTAATCCAGCAGCGATATCGCTAATCGAGCGCGTCACAGGCTACCGATAGTTCTCAAACTGCAGCGGCCGCTCAACATCGAGGTCCTTGAGGCTCGTCATCACCTCTTGCAGTTCGTCGCGTGACTTTCCGGTGACGCGCACCGCCTCGCCCTGGATCTGGGTCTTTACCTTTGGGAACGTGTCACGAATGAACTTGGCGATCTTCTTCGCAGCGACATCGTCAAGGCCCTTGCGCAGCTTGACGTGCACGCGCAGCGTATCCCCGCCTGCCGCCTCTGCCTTCCCCCAGTCGTAGGTTCGAAGGTCAATGCCGCGCTTCACGGACTTTGATTCGAGGATGTCGCGCAGGGCCTTCAGGCGTAGGTCGCCGTCGACGCGGATGATCAGCTCCCCCTTCTCCTCCTTGATTTCGGCGGTGGCATCGCGAAAATCGTATCGCGTGGCGACCTCACGCCGCGTTTGGTCGAGGGCGTTCTTGAGCTCCTGCTCGTCATACTCCGAGACGACGTCAAACGAATTGTCGGCTGGCATGCACTACCTCCTTGATGATTTCTGCACCTGCCCCGTACTGAGGAAGGCATAGGTTTCGGCTCCGGTGCCGCTCCCAATTCCGCTTATGGTACGCCCGTTGAGGGCGACAAGTAGAACAGAGGGATCGCCGCTACGGATCTCGATGCGCTGCTCCCCCGTAAAGATCAACCGCGTGCCAGGGGCGATCGTCTTCCCCGAAACGCCAATCGTCGGGTCAAGTTGGCCATCAATCCATACGCGGATCCAGGTTGAGGAGGCCCCGCCAGTGACACTCACCATGACGCCACGGAAGGAGACGTCCACAGTGCGGGTAGCCTGGCCGAGCGCGCCGTCGGCGGCGGTGACGCTGAAGCTCAAGGTCCAGCGTCCCGCTGGGAGGGAGATGCCGCCAGTGGCCGTCCCACTCGCATCACTCGTAATCGTTGCGGCGATAAGCCCCCCTGAGGTATCTGTTGCCGTGATCGCAACCTCAGAGTTCGGGGCCGTGAGGAGCGCGATCGGCACGTCGCCGTTCTCAACAGCGAGATTGGTTGAGGGCTGCGTCACGGTGACTTCAGGGGCGACCTTATCGGGAAGGGCGACCACGAACACTCGCTCCGCTGTGGTGCTGGACTCACCGCCAGTGCCCGGCTTAACCGCGTGCGCCACGACCTCCGTGCGGCCGGTGCCGAGTGGAACAAGAAGGCTCCAGAGGCCACTCTCGTCAGCCTCAGTTGTCAGCTGCGCCCCAGCGCTCGTGTCGATCACGATACTGGCGCGTGCATCGGCAGTCCCCCTGAGTTCGTACGAGAGCGTCCCTGCTTCAAGGTTGCTGAGCGCTTCGATCGGATAGGTAATGGCGATGGAGGGCGGCAAGATAAATCGCAGGAGCTGGAGCACCATGAAGCCGCTGATCACCAGCACCGCGAGCCCTAGCCCGCCCATCGCCAGCACCCCTCGCATCGAGCGGATGACGCCTGGGCGCAGTGCGACGAGGCGACCCATTGCCGATGTTGCTCCTTGCGATGGTGTCGGGGCGGGTGCTCCTTCAGGGGTTGGGGCTCCCTGCCACCCCGCTGCGACCGTGGCTGGGTCAAGCCCGAGGTAGGCGGCGTAGGTACGAAGTTGCCCGAGTGCGTAGACGCGTGGCGGAAGCTGACTGTGGTCCTCACGTTCAAATGCGTCCAGGATTGGCGCACGAATCTTTAGCGTGGCAGACGCCTCAGCGATGCTTACGCCACGCCGTTCGCGAGCCTGGCGCAGCCGATCACCAATCTTTGGGGCTTGTGGTGCTCCCTCTTCGTTCAGGCCTGGCGCTTGGGGGCTGAGGTGGATCGGATCGCTCATCGCTTAAGACTCCTCCCCTGGCTCCCCCGCTGCGTTCACCCCACCCTCACCGCGACCGGTGGCACTGTTTGCGTCAGCGGCGATCTTGTCGCGGTTCACCACCCGGGCGGTTGAGCCATCGAACGATCCGATATAGCCCTTCTCCTCAAGCTGGTCGATGATTCGAGCGGCTCGCGCGTAGCCAATACGTAGACGGCGCTGCAGCAGGGAAGCAGAGGCACGATCGTGTTCGGCAACAACCTGCACCGCCTCATCGAAGAGTCTGTCTGCAGGTTCGTCGTCACGTCCACGATCCGTCCCTCCGCCGCCACTTCGCTCGGCGGAAGCGACGATGCCGAGTTGGTAATCTGGCAGCCCTTGATCGCGCCAATGCGTAACCACGGCGTTGATCTCGCGATCCGAGACGAAGACTCCTTGCATACGCGTGGGCTTTGGTGCATCAGATGGCTGGAAGAGCATGTCGCCGCGGCCGATCAGGTCTTCAGCGCCCGGAGCATCAAGCACCGTTCGCGAATCGATCTGGCTCGCCATGGAGAAGGCGACTCGGCTCGGAATGTTTGCCTTGATCAACCCTGTGACTACGTTGACGGATGGGCGTTGTGTGGCGAGGATCAGATGGATGCCAGTGGCGCGCGCCTTCTGCGCGATCCGCACGATTGCCTCTTCCGTCTCTCGACCATCTTGCATCATCAGGTCGGCCAGCTCGTCAATGATGATCACGATGGAGAACATCCGATCGTTGATATCCTCGCGGCTGGCGTTATAACCCTCAAGATTCCGTGCGCCGGCGCTCGCAAACATGCGGTAGCGATTCTCCATCTCGAGAACCGCCCACTTCAGGGCAGAGGCAGCCTTATCCGATTCGGTGATCACCGGAACAAGTAGGTGCGGTAGGCCGTTATATCCAGATAGCTCAACGCGCTTCGGGTCGACCAAGATCATGCGTAGCTCCTGCGGAGTACGGGCAAAGAGGAACGAGGCGATGATGGCGTTGACCATGACGCTCTTCCCTGAGCCCGTCGCTCCTGCAATCAAGAGGTGCGGCATGCTGGCGAGGTCCCGGATCTGTGGCGCTCCACCAACGTCCTTACCGAGCGCAAACGGGATTGCCTGGCTCGGTGTCCATGCGCCCGCCTTATCGATCGGCGTGAGTAGTGGTTTGAAACGAATCGCCTCAGCTTCGTGATTCGGGATCTCAATGCCAACCACGGCCTTGCCAGGGATCGGTGCTTCGATGCGGATTGAGCGAGCGCTCAACGCCATTGCCAGGTCATCGCCAAGGCCTTCGATGCGGCTAATCCGCACATTCGGCGCAGGTGTCAGCTCGTACTGCGTAACGACCGGTCCTGGATTGGCCGTGACGGAGGTGATCTCAATGCCAAGATCGCGCAGCTTCTGCACGATGATCGCGGCGTTCGTCTGATGGATGCTTGCGTTTGGGCTGACGGACTTTCCGGGAGCATCCAAAAGGCTCGTGGAGGGTAGTTCCCACGAGAGCGCCCCACCCGATCGTGTTCTGGCAGCATGCGCTGCACTTCCGCTTGTAGAGCCGCCCCCTGGTCCTCGTACGGGGGCACCGGCCCGTACGTTTACGTCGTCTGCTTCGGCAGTGGTTTCTGTGGTCAAGACGGGTGCAGCAGTGTCCGTTGCGGCCGCAACGTCGATCACCGGTTGACTCGCCACTTCAGCATGAACTCGAGCAGCTTCGGCGGCACGTGCAGCCTCACGCTCCTGCATGATGCGCTCGCGTTCCGCGGCAAGCTTTTCGACCCCTTCACCGAGCGCCTCCGCCCCCACCTTCGCCCCCGCAAAGAGGGTGGCGAAGAGCTTCCGCACCGTAGATTCAGCGAGGACCAGCCCAACGCCGATCAGGATCCCGGTCCATGCTGCGAAGGCACCGATGCCGGTGAGTAGGCTCGCAGCGCCGCCGCCAGCGATGCTCCCGATGCGGCCGCCGTGGGTCGGGAAGACGATCTCAACGAGGGCAAGAAGGCCGACAAGCGCAAGCAGCGACAAGGCGATGCGCAGAGGGACTCGTGAGGCGGTAGCGGCACGGCGTTCGATCCAGACGGCGAAGCCGATGAGGAGTACTGGGACCAGCCAGCGCCCGGCGCCAAACCATGGCGCAAGCACGTCGCGCAACACGTCGGCGAGGGCCCCACGTCCGGGGAGTATCAGGCCGACAGCAAAGATGACGCCAGTGACGGCAAAGGCGAGCGAGAGCAGCGTGCGGAGCGCTGAACGTGATGCCAGCGGGCCTCGGCGTGCCTCGCGCCCTGTGCTCTCCCCTCCCCGTTTTGCCATCGCTTAAACCTCAACCACCACAGGGACAACGAGTGGGCGACGTCGAGTCTCCTTGCCGAGGAATCGCGAGACCGATTCGCTCAGCTGCGCCTTGATCAGTCCCACTTCTGCCCCACGGTCGCCCTTGTGCTGGATTGCCTTCAGGGCGATCGTGATCGCCTCTTCAACGAGCTTGTTGTCCTCATCGCCGTTGAGGAATCCGCGGGTGACGAGTGCCGGGCGACCGACAGGCTTACCGGTCCGTGCATCGATCGTTGCGATCACGACAACGATGCCATCGTCAGCAAGGGTGCGTCGATCGCGGAGGACGATTTCGCTGATTTCGCCCACCGACGAACCATCAACAAAGACAGAGCCATGTTCAACCGGTTTGCCACGACGCGCGCTGCCGTCTGCAGAGAACTCGACCGGCGTGCCGTTATCGATGATGAATACCGCGGATGGTGGTACCCCCATTTGTGTTGCAAGTCGCCCGTGGGCCACCTGCATGCGCATATCACCGTGCATCGGCACGAAGTATTTCGGCTTGGTGAGCGCGAGCATCATCTTCAGCTCCTCTTGCGAGGCGTGACCTGAGACGTGCACCTGTGCGATGGAGTGATAGATGACGTTGGCGCCGGACCTGAAGAGGTTGTCGATCGTTCGACCGACCGCCTCTTCGTTGCCTGGAATCGGTGATGCGGAGACAATGACGGTATCGCCGTTCTGAATCTCCACGTTGCGATGCTCCCCGTTCGCCATCTTCGCGAGTCCGGCCATCGGCTCGCCCTGCGCGCCGGTGGTGGCGATCACGAGCGGCTCCTTCGTTCGGCGCGCAATCTCCTCTTTGGCAAGGAGTGGGGTCGGGAATTTCAGATAGCCAAGGTCGCGTGCGATCTTGACGTTCTGCTCCATTGAGCGACCGACGACGGCAACCTTGCGATGGAACTCGGCCGCTGCGTCAAGCACCTGCTGGATACGTGCAATGTTCGAGGCGAAGGTCGCAATGATCACTCGGCCAGGTGCGCTGCTAATGATCCCCTTGAACGCCTGGCCAACGACCTGCTCACTTGGCGTGTACCCAGGAGCTTCAGCGCGCGTGCTATCCGACACCAGTGCAAGCACACCCTGTGCGCCGAACTTTGCCAGCATCGCGAAGTCTGCCGTCTTTCCATCGGCTGGGGTTTGGTCGAATTTGAAGTCGCCGGTGTGGATCACCGTGCCAACAGGTGAATGGATTGCGTAGCCCATCGCATCTGGGATGGAGTGACCGACGCGGAAGGGTTCGATCGTGAACGGTCCAACCTCAAGTCGGCCGCCCGGATCGAGCGGGCGCAACGGGTTTGCGGTGACCTTGAACTCCTTCAGCTTGTTGGCGAGGAGCCCGCGTGCAAGGGTGCTGGCGTAGACCGGCACGCCAGGGAGTTCAGGGAGGATGTGCGGGAGCGCGCCGACGTGATCCTCGTGTCCGTGGGTGATGAGGACCGCCTTCACGGCACTGCGGCGTGCGCGCAGGTAGCTGATGTCAGGAATGATGATGTCGACGCCAAGGGTGGTCTCGTCGGGGAATGCGAGGCCGCAGTCGACGAGGATGATGGTGTCCTCATACTCGTAGAGGTAGAGGTTCTTCCCAATCTCCCCCATGCCGCCGAGCGGGATCAGGCGAAGTGCTGGTCCGCTCGCAGCCGCCTTATGGGGGCGGCGGGTCTCCTGGGGACGCCTCGCCTCAGCTGGTCGGCGTGCCGGTTGCGGGCGTTGGGTCATTCAGCCTCCCCTTGCGTCCTGGGACGGGGCCGAGTCGGCACCGAATCCACCTCGCGTAGGGTAGCCTCCCCCGCCCCTTCGCGAGCATCCGCGTTGAGGTGCTCCCGCAAGGCCGCCATATCGCGCTCCAGTGTTGGTCGCAAACTCCCGTTGTGCAGCGCCGCTGCAGGGTGGTACAGGGGGAAGAGCACGGCACCTCCCTGCTGGCCCCCCTCTGTCTGTGTGTACGGACGTCCATGCACCTCTGCAATCTTCGCGCTGGGCGCAAAGACAGCAAGAGCGTGCCTCCCAAGGGTGGCGATGACCCGCGGCTGCAGCGCTTGCAGCTGCCGCGAGAGGAGTGGCGCGCATGCGTTGATCTCAGAACGCTGGGGGCTGCGGTTCTCTGGTGGTCGACACTTCACCGTATTCAGGATGAAGACCTCCTCGCGCCGGAGGCCGATGGAGGCCAGCAGGTCGTCCAGGAGGCGGCCAGCGGCACCCACAAATGGACGACCAGCTACGTCCTCTCGTGCCCCAGGTGCCTCCCCAACAAAGACCAACGCTGCCGCCGGGCTCCCCTCACCGGGGACCGTCTGTGTTCTCGTCGCCGAGAGCCCGCACGCCGTGCAGGTGGAGGCGTCACGGGCTACCGAGGCGAGCTCGAGGGCGACCCTGTCAGGCGTCGTGGTTCGCTCCATGGACCAGGTTCATGCTGACCAAGAGTTCGGCAATCTGAACGGCGTTCGTTGCGGCGCCCTTGCGCACGTTGTCGCTCACCACCCAGAAGGCGA